>CAZYWI010000001.1:0-34097 GCA_964651585.1 uncultured Candidatus Saccharibacteria bacterium
ACACAAATGGTATTTTTTCACCTTGAACATTAAACTCATAAATTAAAAGCAAACATTCCCCAGCACCACTTGTATATCCGGTTTTACCTCCTCAAATCTCATCAATTTGCCCCAATAACTCATTCGTGGTGACAATAAGATGAGTTTCTCCAGTAAGCGATTTAAAACTGGCGGATTTTGTCCTAGTGATTTCTCCTATAATGGGATAGTTATAATAAATATAACGCGATAATTTAAATAAGTCAAGCGCGGTAGTAAAATTTCCTTTATCATCAAAGCAAAGAGGATCAAAAAAAACAGTATCTTCCATTCCTATTTCTTTTATTTTTTCGTTCATTAAAGCAGCAAATTTTTCTCTGCCATAATAAGAGGCTAAAATCATAGAAGAATCGTTGGCTGACATAATAAGCGTCATATTTAATAAATCTCTTACTTTGACTTTTTCGCCTTTTTCAAAATGAATTGTACCTCAATTTTTATTCAACATACTTTCGTCTATAGTAATAACGCCGTCTAAGTCCATTTTATCTAAAACAACTAAGGCGGCGATTAATTTACCAATAGAAGCTGGAAAAGTATGTAAAGTGGCATTTTTGCTATAAATAATTTGATTAGTTTTTAAATTACCTATTAAAACAATAGGGGCTTCTATTTTTTCCGAGAACGTATATTTATTAACATTTTGATAAGATAAATCGAAAAGGCTATGATTATCTTTTAATAAAACACCACCCTGATAATGAAAAAAAGATAAAAACAAAACTATTAAAATAACAGTAAGAAAAAATAATATCCACAAGAATTTCTTTTTTATATATCTAACCTTTTCCATACTGGTTATAATTTAATAAATTTCTTTGTCACCTTCTTGATCAATGTTTTGGGTATTTTCTGATGCTTGAAGTTGTGAGTTCTTCAATTTTTCATATTCTGGTAATTCAGAAATTTTTGTTAGACCTAAGAATTTCAATAAATTAAATGAAATTTCATATAAATAGGTATTTCTGCGTTGAGGATGTGGATAGCGATCAATTAAGCCACGAATAAGCAGAGTTTTCAAGGGGTAAGAAGAATTTGCCCCCCTAATTTCTTCTATACCGCGATGAGAAATCGGGCCTCGGTAAGCAACAATAGACAAAACTTCTAAAGCAGTAGGTGTTAAATCGCCTTCTAAAACTAACTTGTTTAGCTTTTTAACAAAGTTACTTGCTTTTTCGTTAGTAACAAGCTGTACCATTCTTTTGCCACTGCTTTCTTTTTCTAAAATTGTTAGACCTCTGTCTTCTTCCTGATATTCATGAATTAATTCAGTAATTGCCTCCTGAACTTCTTCGTTATTTATTTCGCAAATTTTTGATAAATCTTCAAGAGACAATGGCTCTCCAGATGCAAATAATACCGCTTCAATTTTATATTTATTTTTCATAATTTAAAATTATTTATGCCATTCGTTATAAATGCCACTTTTAAAATAAGAATCTAACATTTTTAATTCCTCATAAATGCCTTCAATCAAATCATAATTTTTACTCTCTTCAAAGCTAACCCAAGCAAAATCAGACATAGAATTTTGAAGATTAATTTCGCCGCTATCATAGTCAGCATATAAACTAACTATTATAGAAGGAATGCCATCAGATCTCACAAAAGCCATGCTCGTTAGATATCTCACGTTTTTAATATTAATACCCACCTCTTCTTGAATTTCTCTTTTTGCAACTCTTTCAAAAATATTATATCAATGATCCTTAGTATCTTTGGGCGTATTAATATAATCGCTCATCTCTAATTTACCACCCGGCACAGTCCATTTTCCAGGAAAATTTTTTTCTCAATCGGCCCTTTTTGTAATCAAATATTTATCTTCTTTCTTAACAATCACCGTTACTGATATATAGTGGGCTTTGTTTAGATTATATTCCATAAGTTTGTATAATACTTATTAAAATAATATTTAATTTACTTTAACATTAATGTCGGCAAAATTTTTATCTTGCTCCAGCCCTATGACTCCTTCTTTAGCTAAATGAAGTATTGCCAAGAAACTAACAATCATATCAATTTTATCGTTTTGATTAATCAACTCTTTAAATTTATAAGTTTTTCCTTTAGTTAATAATCGCAAAATTTGTTGAATTCTTTCTTTCAAGTTTACCAAAACTTTGATTTTTTTAGAAGGATGAGAAACGTTTTCTTTTTGATAAATCTCCAAGATTTTAATAAAAGCATTAGCAATATCATCTGAGGATAAAGCTGAGGGCGGTGAAAATTGAATGATATTCTGCAAAAAAGGTTCGCGACTATAAAAATAGTTTTGCTGGTTAAATAATTCTCTAAACAATAAAGATTTTTCTTTAAATAATTTATAAATAGCGAGCCTATCTTTAAGACTGAAAATCTCTTCATTCTCTTCCGGGGTCAATTGTAAAGTAGGTAGAATAGCTTTTGACTTAATAAGAAGCAAGGTTGAAGCAATCACTAAAAAATCCGCCAAATCATTAGGAGAAATTTCTTCTGATTCTAAATATCTTAAATAATCACTAGTAATTTCAGAGAGATTAATCTCGGTAATTTCTAAATGTTTTTCCTCAATTAATTTCAGAAGCAAATCTAAAGGTCCTGAAAATTTTTCTGTTGTAATAGTAAACTCAGTCATATTAACTGGCTAAAAATATCAACTTTTTATAAATTTTTCCCACAACAATGCTTGTATTTTTTGCCACTACCACAAGGACAAGGATCATTACGACCTACTTTTTTCTTTTCTCCAGAAATAATAATGCTTGGCTTAGCTTCTACTTTTACTTCTTTCTTTTCTACTTTCATTATAAAATCTAAAACATAATCATTAAATTTTGATAACAATTCTTCGTAAGATTCGTAAGAAAGCCGTTTATATTCTACTAAAGGATCTTTTTGAGCATAAGATTGCAAACTAGCTGAATCTCTAAGAGCTTCCATTTTCTCTAAATGAATCGTTCACAAAAAATCAATAGCTTGCAAAGAAATCTGTTTAATAATTTCCATAAATTGTATTTCACCAAATTTTACTTTCTTCTCGCGATAAACTGTTTCCATTTTTTGCTCTAAAATATTTTGTATCCTCTCTTTTTTATTAAAATTTCTCTGAATTTCTGCTGTTTCATCTTCGGAAAAATGTAAAGTAAGATCAGCCAAATAAGTTTGGGCCTTTTCAAAATCTAACCTATTAGTATAAACAAAATCGAGAAAGTTGTTAATTCTATCTTGATAAATTCCTCTCACATATTGATCTAAATCCCCCACTGAAGAAATTTTCAAAATATTATTTCTTTTACTATAAATTGCCCCGCGTTGCTTATTTAATACATCATCGTATTCTAAAATATGACGCCTTAAATCCAAATTAATACCTTCAATTTTTGTCTGGGCAGATTCAATGGCCCTCGTAATCATTGGATGCTCAATTGGCTCCTCTTCCGAAAATCCAAAACGTTTCATCAAAACACCAATAGTTTTTGGTGCAAAAATTTTAATTAATTCGTCTTCTAAAGAAACAAAAAATTGAGTTTCTCCTGGATCACCCTGTCTCCCCGCCCTTCCACGTAATTGATTATCAATTCTTCTGGCTTCATGCCTTTCTGTACCTAAAACAAATAAGCCTCCTAGTTTTAATACCTCATCCCTTTCCTCAACATCTAAGGGATTACCACCTAAAATAATATCAACGCCACGGCCAGCCATATTAGTGGCTACCGTGACAGCACCCTTTCTGCCGGCTTGAGCAATAATTTGACCTTCTTGCTCATGCTGTTTGGCATTTAAAACATTGCAAGGAATGCCCTCGTGCTTTAACATTTGAGCAATTATTTCATTAATTTCTACTGAGCGAGTACCTAATAAAATTGGCTGACCTTTTTCGTGACGCTGTTTAATTTCTCGAACAATAGCCTTATATTTACCATTGAGAGTCTGATAAATTCTATCGGGTAAATCTTTTCTAATCATCGGTTTATTAGTAGGAATTACGACAGTCTCTAAACTATAAACCTTTAAAAATTCTTCTGCAGAAGTAGCGGCAGTTCCGGTCATTCCGGCCAAATATTTATACATACGAAAATAATTTTGAATAGTAATAGTTGCTATAGTTCTACTTTCGGGATTCACATAAACTCCTTCTTTTGCTTCTAAAGCTTGATGAAGTCCACCAGAATAACGCCTATCGGGTAAAACTCTGCCAGTAAATTCATCAACAATCAAAATTTTCCCATCTTTAACAATATAATCTTTATCTTTTTGAAAAAGTACATAAGCTTTCAAAGCTTCTTCTAAATGATGGACATAATTGATTCCTTCTAAATCAAAAATATTTTTTCCTAAAATTGCTTCTAATTTATTTAACCCAGGTTCAAGCAAAGAAATAGTTTTGTTTTTGTAATCAACTAAAAAATCATCATTTTCTTTTAATTTCGGCACAATTAAAGCAAATTGCTTATATAAAACAGATGATTCTTCGTCAGGCTGTGAAATAATTAAAGGCGTACGAGCTTCATCAATTAAAATACTGTCAACCTCATCAATAATAGCGAAATAATGACCTCGCTGAACAACATCCTCGGCCCTCGTCACTAAATTATCACGTAAATAATCGAAACCGAATTCCGAACTCGTGCCGTAAGTAATATCAGCGTCGTAAGCTTCTTTTTTTGTACAAGGACGTAAATACTCTTCAAACACTTTAAAACTTGCTAAAAGATCTCTTTGCTCATCCAATTGTTGTTGATCAATGTTAACTTTTTCCTGGGTATAAGAGGGGTCATAAAGATAAGACGCGCTTTGAGTAATGCAGCCAACGCTTAATCCCAAACTATAATAAATCTGCCCCATCCAAACAGCATCACGGCGAGCCAAATAATCATTAACCGTAATAATATGAACTCCTTTACCAACTAAAGCATTAAGATAAGCTGGCAAGGTGGCCGCCAAAGTTTTACCCTCGCCTGTTTTCATTTCGGTGATTTTATGTTGGTGAAGAGCTATTCCTCCTAAAAGCTGCACATCAAAATGACGCTGCCCTAAAGTACGCCTCGATGTCTCTCTCACTAATGCAAAAGCCTCGGGTAAAATATCATCCAATTTTGCTTGGTTTGCTCTAATAAGAGTTTTGAGATTCGTTGATCGAGCTAATAATTCTTCAGTTGATAAATCTAATAAAGTTGGCTCTAAATCATTAATGTTTTTTATTAAAGCTGTGTTTTTCTGAACAAATTTTTTATTGGTATCTAATAAATTACTAAAAATTGACATAAATAATCTTATAACTTTTTAATTAAAATAACACTATTAAGTATAGCAAAATTAATATAAAAATACAACTGAATATTCTTAGCTTATCATCATTGCTAAAAATATAAATTTTATGAAAGTATTAAGATAGAAATTTCAAAATGTACGTACGCTTGTACATACAACATACGACTTCAAAAATAATTTTAATTATAAACTTCAGCCAATTTTAATCTTTCTTTTGATTCTCTTAGTAAGCTAAAACTACCGGGTTTAATAAAACCTCCTCCTTAAAATAAGGAGGAGGAGAAAGCTTTCCTAAAATAACTAATTAGGTAAGTAATTTTTGGAAAAATTACTTCTTCTTATTCTTTGCTTTTTTTGCTTTTTTTGCTTTCTTAGTAGCCATAATTATAATTTAATTTTTTATTATCTCCATCGACCAACTTTATGGAGCGATTTCATTTTATAATGTTATTAAACATCTCTTTTTCGTTTGTTAAAACATTTTTATAAAACGTAAAAACTATTATTAATAATTTTTGTAATTTTATATTTCATTATAATTATAAACACTTTTTTGAAAAAATGCAAGTATTTTTTCCACTTTTTTATTTTTACATCCAAATATATTCAAATAAATTATTTTTAAAATTGTCTAAAAAATAATTTTTTAAAATAAATCTAAAGTTTACAAAAATTATCACACCAAACTATCAAATTGACTTAATAATTTTTCAGAAAACACGAATGATTAATGAATTTATTGTTTAAAACCCACTAATTCTATCTCTTCTTCAAGCTTCACGCCAAATCTTTTAAAGACAACTTGCTTAATATGCTGAATTAGCTTGTAAATATCGGCACTTTTGGCATTATTGCTATTGACAATAAAATTAGCATGAAGATTAGAAACCTGAGCGCCCCCTATTTGATAACCCTTAAGACCACTCTGTTCGATTAAATATCCAGCGGGCACTTGATAAGTTTTCCCTTTTTTAATTACAACTAAAGATGTCTGATTTTGAAATTTTTTAGGAAATCGATTCAGGGGTATGTTTTTAAAAACACAACCTGCACTAGGTAATGAGTAGGGTTGAGATTTGTGACGCTTCATTAAAATTTCTTGTATTTTATTTTTAATTTCTTGATTAGTAATTTTTGCTGGCTGATCAATAAGTTGAACTTCCCAAATAATATAAGGCTGATGTTTAAAAATGCTATCGCGATAGTGAAACGAACATTTATTTTTTGATAAAGTAACAGATTTCGTTTTACTATTAAACTTGCTAAGATGAGAATATTTAATTGCTGTAACTTTCAAAATGCCATTACTAATTTCTTTATTACTCACACCCGCATTACCACGAACAGCTCCACCAATACTGCCGGGAATACCTACTAAATCTATAAGATTAACTAATTTATAATCAAACATATAATTTAAGGCAGTCATTAAAGTTACACCCGCACCAAAAGTACTGATATATTTATTCTGCTTTTTAAGTATCTCCTGTTTATTATTTTGAATTTTTAGCACTAAACCATCAAAACCGTCATCACTTATTAAAAGATTACTACCTCCACCTAAAATAAAAACGTTGAGCTTGTTTTGATTGGCTCAAGCTAAAGATTTTATTAATTGGTCTTCATTTTCTATGGTGGCAAAATATTTCGCCTCTCCCCCAGTTCTATAAGTAGTATATTTAGCTAAAAGAACATGCTTTTGAATAAAAATATCCATATGATTATTTTGACGAGTTTAATTTATCTAAAAAAGATTGAAGAATTAGAGAAGCAGCAACATCATCAACTCTTTTTGTTTTGTTATTTCAGTTATAAGCTTCTTTAGTTGATAAAATTTCATTCTCCTCATAAACATTAACTCCAGTTATTTTATTTTTAACAAAATTAAAAAAAGATTTGGTAATTTTTGTTTGGTCAGTATCAGTAAAATTAAAACTTAAAGGTATACCTATAACGATATCGGTGATGTTCTCACCTTTAATGATCTCAAGCAAAGATTTCAAAATAAAAGCTTTATTTTTATTATCAATAATTTTATAAGGAAATGCTACTTTTCTATCTTCGTCACTTATAGATAGGCCTATTCTTTTCTCGCCATAATCAATTCCTAACACTTTACCCATTTTAAAACTTTATTTTGATTTTTTATAAGAGTGGTTTCTTAGAGAGTTAAAATAAGCGATTTTTGAGGCATCACTGCTATTGAATGTTCAAAATGGCAAGCTGGCTCTCCATTTAAAGTAGAAAAAGAGCCGTCAGGATTCTCAATAATTTCTCCGCTCTCATAAGTGAGCATTGGTTCTAAAGCCAAAACATTACCTTTATTTAAAACAATGCCTTTATGAGGCCTGCCAAAGTTAAAAACTTCCGGACTTTCATGAAGCTCATATCCCACACCATGACCGACTAAATTTTTAATTACCACTAAACCATTTTTCTCAGCACAACTCTGAATGGCATAGCCAACATCACCAAGAGTATGGCCAGCAATAGCCGCCTTAATTCCCTCTAATAAAGCGCGCTTTGTTACAGTTAAAAGCTTTTTCTTTTTGTCGGAAATTTTGCCTATACCAATACTAATGGCACTGTCCACAAATAAATTTTTATAAATCAACCCCAGATCCAGTGATACTAAATCTCCTACAGCTAAAATTAAATCTTTGGTTGGTACTCCGTGAACGATTACTTCATTTTTGGAAACGCATAAAGAATGAGTGAAAGGAATATCCATAAAATTAGCTTGATAATTTAAAAATGCTGGTTTTGCACCAGCCTGAGTAATTAAATCATAAGCCATTTTATCTAACATATCGCCAGATACCCCCGGCTTAGCAGCTTGAGCAAGCTGCTTTAGAATACGGGATAAAAGCTTTCCTCCTTCCCTTAATGTTTTAATTTCTTGCTGAGTTTTGGTTGTAATCATAATAAAATAATTTATAGCTCCTCTAGTGTTTCCAACCCCAATAATCAATTCGAAATTATTTGGAAAGAATATTGTCGATAATTTGAGTAATGTTTTGATGAATTTCCTCAATTGAACCAATGGCATTTACAGAATAGAGAATTTGTTTCTCCTTTAAAAAGTTGATAGCTGGAATAATGTCCCGATAAAAAACTTCTAAGCGAGTTTTAATTACTTCCGGATTGTCGTCATTTCTTTGAATTAAATCACCGCCACAATTAGGACATTTTTCAAGACCCGGATTAAGAGCTAAAGAAAGGGATTCTCCACACTGATCGCAATAGCGTCTCGTTGTTGACCTCTTATAAACCTCTTCGTCGGGCATATCTAAATAAATCGCAATAAGAGGTTTCGCTTCTAATCAATTGAAAAATTCAACTAAAGACTCTGCCTCTATAAGATAGCGTGGGTTGCCTTCAAAAATCACACCCTGTCCTTCTGGCAATTCTATAATTCTTTTAACCCAAACAAAAGTAGTAAGAGCCACTGGCACTAAATATCCTTTTTGAATGGTCTCATTAATTTTAGCCGCAATATCATTTTTGCCATTTTTAGCTCATTCACGTAAAAGATGACCTGTTTGTACTATCTCTAAATTATACTTTTGCGCCAATAACTTTGCCTGAGTATCTTTGCCACAATTTGGCTTTCCCGTTATAAAAATAATCATAAAAATAAATTACTTTATAATAGTTCGTTAAAATGCCCACTTTTGCTACTATCTTTAATTCGCCTGCCATAAAGATGATTAAAATTCTAAAACAATAGGTAAATTAATTAGGTCAAGAAAAATAATATTTTCTCTAATTAATAATCATACTTCCTCATTGTAATCTGGGCTTCGATTTCTCTTTTAATTTCAATAGCCACGGCGACTAAAATGAGAATCGAAGTACCACCTAAATTAAAGGTATTTACTTTGGTCACCCCCTCTAAAATCATCGGTAAAATTGCTATCAAAGCAAGAAATAAAGCGCCAAACAAGGTGATCCGACTGGAAATTTGAGATAAATATTCCGCTGTTTTTTCTCCTGGTCTATATCCCGGAATAAAACCACCCATTTTCTGCAAATTTTCAGAAATTTCTTTCGGCTCAAAAGTAATACTGGT
This sequence comes from uncultured Candidatus Saccharibacteria bacterium, assembly GCA_964651585.1. Lineage (GTDB taxonomy): Bacteria > Patescibacteriota > Minisyncoccia > UBA6257 > JAKLIH01 > CAZYWI01. Next base: position 9,365 of record CAZYWI010000001.1, read on the forward strand.
ATAAAAGAAAGTGAAGAAAAATACCAATAAAAAGTAGACGGCAGAATAAACGATCTGGTTTTGAAATAGGTTAACAAGAAAAGTACCGATTTGAAGTGCGGCAGCATATTTGGTTGCAACTAAAAGCTGCCCAATAAAACTCGGGAGCATTAAAACAGAAATAGCAAAAATAATTGGAATAACACCTGCTTGGTTCACTTTTAAAGGTAATTGAGTGGTGACTCCTCCATACATTTTGTTACCCCTGACATGTTTTGCATAAGACACTGGGATTCTTCTTTCCCCTTCGGTCACAAAAACAACAGCTACAATCATAAGCAACGCTAATACCAAGAAAGAAATAATATTGAAAATTTGGTTAGATTTGTAAGTAAAAAAAGTTGTTACAAAACTTCTAGGTAAATCAGCAACAATACCTGCAAAAATTATTAAAGAAATGCCATTGCCCATTTTTTGTTCTGTAATTAAATCACCTATTCAAACGAGAATCATAGAAACAGCTGTTAGTACAACTATATCTCGCAACAAAACAAAATTAGAAGAAACTTGGATAATTTTTTGAAATTCAAACAAGCGAATCATAGCAAATCCCTGAAGTGCTGCCAAAGGTATTGTTAATCATCTTGAGTAATTTCCGAATTTTCTTCTTCCTTCAGCGCCTTCTTCGTGAAACATTTCTTTAAGGCTTGGAATCACCATTGCTAAAAGCTGAAGAATAATTGAGCTCGTGATATATGGACCAATACCTAAAAGTGCTATAGATAAATTTTTAAAAGCACCGCCAGTAAAAATATTAAATAAACCAAGAATCTGATTAGCCTCTAAAAAACTTTTAAGTTTATCTGGGCTTACGTCGGATAAAGGAATTATAGTAAGTAAACGAAAAACTAAAAGTAATCCAAAAATATTAAGAATCTTTTTCCTTAAATCTTTTGTTTTAAAAATTGTAATAAGATTTTTAAACATAAGCTAATTTTATTCTATCTTTCCGCCAGCTTGCTCTATTTCGGAAGCTGCACCTTTAGAAACCTTGATAGCGGACGAAATGACATATTTTTTATTAATTGGCTTTTTAGAAGCAATAATTTTAAATTGCGTTTTTAATGAAGGGATAAAATGATACTGCTTTAAAATTTCTGGAGTAATTTTGGTACTCTCAGGAATAATTTTGCTTAGTTCATCTAAACGAATCTCGATCTTATGACGAGAAACAGAGGTATTTTTAGCACCTCGCCATTTTGGTAGCCTTAAAAACGCCTCTTTTATTTGAGGCTTGATTTTTCTACCAGCCCGGGCCTTTTGACCTTTTTGGCCTTTTCCCGAATATGTTCCTTTTTTGCCTCCTCTACCTATATTTTTTGCCTTTTTATTTTTATGAAGAGGCTTCAGATTGTGTATTTGCATTTTCTATTTTTTGATTTATTTTATTAGAGTCTTTAAAATTTTTATATTTATTACTTAATAATATGAAAGCTTTATTTAAAGATTTCGCATTATTTATTACATTATGTGAGTTACCTAAAACCTTAGTAGTAATATTTTTAATACCTGTTAAATTAAGAATTTCTCTAATAACACCGCCCGCGATAATGCCTTTGCCTTCTTTAGCTGGTTTCAAAATAATTTCGCTGGCCGAATATTTAGCGGCTATTTCAAAGGGAATGGTGTCATTTTTAACAAGAGGAATGGTAATTAAATGCTTAAGAGCATCCTTTTTTGCCTTATCAATAGATTGCGATACATCTGCGCCTTTCGCCATACCTAATCCTATTTTATCGCGATGATTGCCAACTGCCATAGTGGTTCTGAACGATAATTTTTTACCACCGCCAGTAACTCTTGCTACCCTTTTAATTTCTAAAATCACTTCGTCAAAGTCAGATTCAACAGAATGTTTTAGATCCCGACTTTTATCTAAACCTTTAGGTCTTTTAAAATTTTTTTCCTCTTTATCATTAGAATGATTGTTTGTTGTATTTCTTGCTTTCATATTTAAAATTTTATTCCTCCTTCTCTTAAACCCTCGGCTAATGCCTTTACTCGGCCTTGATATTTATAACCGCCCCTATCAAAAACAATAGTTGTAATATTGCTCTCTTTCATTCTTTGAGCCAATAGCTTTCCCAACTCTTTAGCTTTTTGTGTTTTTGTTTGCTTATTATTTTTTAATTCTTTTTCAAAAGCAGAGGCCAATGTCTGCTGACCGATATCATCAATTACTTGAGCATAAATATATTTATTGGAACGAAATACAGAAAGTCGGGGTTTTTCTTTTGTCCCTTTAATTTTTGTTCTAATTTTTTTATGAATCCTTTCGCGTCGTTTTCGCTTAATTTGTTGAATATTAGTCATACAGTAAGCAGTTTAAATTATAAAATTTAAAAATTATGTTGATGAGGCACCACCTACTTTCTTTCCGACCTTATGAATTACTTTTTCATCGCTATAGCGAATACCCTTACCTGAATAAGGATTGATCTTCCTCTGGTGTCTTACTAAGGCGCTAAAATCCCCAACCGCTTGTTTAGAAATACCAGAAATACTTATAGTATTTTTTTCTACTTTTACTTCTAAACCCTCTGGTATCTCTAGAGAAACCGGATTACAAAAACCAATATTTAGAATAATCTGGTTTCCTTTCACTTCGGCTTTGTACCCTATTCCTTGAATTTCTAATTTTTTTTCAAAGCCCTGAGAAACACCAATAATAATATTATTCAGTAGGGCTCTTAAAGTACCTCAAGAGGCTTTATCAACGTCATCAGCCTTTATAGGGGTTACCAATAATTCGTTATTTTTCTGGTTAACAACAAAACCGCGAGGAATTGATAAAGATAAAGTTCCCTTTGGCCCTGTGGTAATTACTTGATTATTTTCTATTTGTACTACTACATTTTCTGGAATAGTAATGGCTTTTTTCCCAATTTTAGACATAAACGATTATTTAATAAATATTAATAGATTTCAAATAAAACCTCTCCTCCTAAATGCATCTTTTTGGCCTGTTTATTGGTCATAATACCTTGAGGGGTGGAAATAATAATACTACCAAAACCCTTTTTATAAGGGTGAATTTCTGTATTTTTGATATAAATTCTTCGCGAGGGTTTAGAAATACGTTTAACATCACTAATAAATGGCGTTCTATCGGCGTTATATTTCAAAACCACTTCTAAATTGTGCTTTGAACCTTTACCAATTTCTGTAAAATTTTCTATATATCCCTCTTGTTTTAAAACTTGTAAAATTTCCTTTTTCAATTTTGAATAAGGTATAATGACAACAGTTTTTTCTGATAATCCAGCATTTTTTATTCTAATAAGCATATCAGCTATGGGATCGGTCATAAAAATAATTTAAACAATTTATAATTATTTATGGGTACTTTAAAAATTTATCAGCTTGATTTCTTGACACCGGGAATTTCGCCTTTTGAAGATAACTCTCGAAAACAAATACGGCAAAGCCCGAAATCTCTCATATAGCCTCTCTTTCGACCACAACGAGAGCAACGTCTTACAATGCGGCTAGAATATTTAGGGGTTTTTTTTGCTTTTGCAATAATAGATTTTTTTGCCATAAAAATTAATCTTAATTTAAAGCTTTATCATAATTATGAGGGTTTTTAACTATTTTGCCAAGGGAAAACCTAGGAGTTCAAACAGTTTAATAGCTTCTTCCTGGTTTTTAGTATTAGTTACAAAAGTAACTTCAATACCAAAAGGAATTTTTATTGTTTCACCAGAAACCTCGGGAAAAGCATTAATATCTTTTAGACCTATGGTAAGATTGCCTCTCTTATCAAAATGTTTTTTAGAAATACCCCAGAAATCACGAGTTCTCGGCAGAACAATATTAACAAACTTATCGATAAAGTCAACCATTCTTTTATCCCTTAGGGTTACACTAAAGCCAATAATCATACCCTCCCTAATTTTAAATGAGGCAATTGAATTTTTAGCGGCACATTTTTTTGGCGTTTGTCCTGTAATTTCAGCTAACTTTTCACTAATATTTTTTTCAATCTCTTCACTTTTAGATCCTTCAGCGGTTACTAATTTACCAATACCGCTATTAATAACTACTTTTACAATGCGAGGCACTGCTAACTTTCCTTTTTTGCCTTGATTTTTCTGGAAAAAAGGAACAACTAACTTTTCATAATTTTCCTTATAAGAAATTTTCATAAAACTTATTTAAATAAAAGAGAATATTCTTGTTAAATTTTTGCCTGACATTTTTTACAAACTCGCTGTTTAATTTCTTTATTGTTTTTATTTTTTTCGATGATAAAGCCGACGCGCGTAGGTTTACCACACTTAGGACAAAGAAGCATTACATTAGAAGCAGCAATTGCTTTTGATAAAACTAAGATCTCCCCTTTTTCTCCTTCTTTTCTTGGTTTTCTGTGCTTTTTATAAGTATTGATACCTTCAATTAATACTTTATTTTCTTTGGGAAAAGAACGTGAGACAATCCCAGTTTTACCTCGATCTTTGCCTTTAATAACTTTTACTTTATCACCTTTTTTAATTTTCATACCGAATTTTTATTGTTTAGTTTATACTAATTCTGGACCCAATTCTATAATTTTATTATAGCCTCTTTCTTTAATTTCGCGAGGGACTGGACCCAAAATACGCGTACCCACTGGCTCCAATTTATCATTAACAATGACCACTGCATTCTCGTCGAACTTAATATAAGTACCATTTTTTCTTTTAAAATTGCGACGCTGTCTAATAATAACTGCCTTAACTACATCTTTCTTTTTAACCGCTTTTCTTGGTTTGGCCACTTGTACAGAAGCAATAATAAGATCACCTATTTGACCATAACGACGATAAGATCCGGGCTTAATCTGAATGCATCTTACTATTTGGGCCCCACTATTATCGGCGACTTTTAATAAAGAACGTGCTTGAATCATATTTATATTTATTTATATAATATTACACTAAAATCAAATAAATTTCAAGAGCTAATTTGATTTTATATCTTCTTAATAATTATTCATCTTTTTTCCTTAGAAAGAGGTCTTGTTTCTTCTATAATAACTCTATCGCCTAAATGATATTGATTTTGAGGATTATGAGCTTTAAATGATTTTAGGGTTTTATAATATTTTTTGTAAAGAGGATGTTTTTTAAGGCGACTTACTTGAACAACACAAGTTTGATTCATCTTATCAGAAATTATTATTCCCTTTAATTGTCTTTTTATTTTTGTCTCGGTATTATCCATATTTTATAAAAATTATATTTTTCTTTATCTTAAAACTAGCTTTATATTAAATTATATTAAATTAGGCTGATTTTTGTTTCATAAATGTTAAAATGCGAGCTATATCTTTTTTAAGTTCTTTGATAATGTTGGAGTTTTTAATTTTGCCCATTTTAACGTCAAATTCTGTTTTTAGTAATTGAATTCTTTTTTCGTTTAGCAATTGAGCTAACTCGTCTTTGCTTTTTGCTTTAAGCTCTTTTATTTCTTTAACTTTCATAATATTCAAATTAAGATTTAACTATTTTTGTTTTAAAGGGAAGTTTAAAGCTTGCCTGTTTTAAAGCCTCCACAGCTTTTTCTCCTGATATTCCATCAATTTCAAAAATAATTCTTCCGGGTTTTACAGGAAAAGCATAATGATCAACATCACCTTTGCCGCCACCCATTGTAACTTCAGGGGGTTTTTTAGTGATTGGTTTATCAGGAAAAACTCTAATCCAAATTTTACCTCCCTTTTGAATATAGCGCAATAGCACTCGCCTGCTCGCTTCCAGTTGACGACTAGTAAGACGTGCGGATTCTAAGGCTTTTAGTCCAAATGATCCATATTCTAAATTGACGCCCCGGCTTTCAAAAGTGCGACTTCTAGATCTTCCTTTTTGACTCTTTCTATATTTTGTTTTTTTAGGAACTAACATATTTTCTTATTTATTAATGATTTATTTAGTCTGATTCTTAACTTTAACAGCTATTTTTGTGCTATTTTGATTTACTTTGACTAAAAACATCGCCTTTATAGATTCAAACTTTGATACCAACGGTGCCATAGGTGCAATGCGCTGTTGCTGTACCATAATCAATATTACTTCTCAAAGTATTAAGGGGCAATTTTCCGTCTTTAACAAAATCATCACGACGATTTTCTGAACCATCCAAACGACCAGAAACTAAAATTTTTGCTCCTTTTACTTCGCGGTTAGCCATAATACGTTCTAAATATTTTTTAATCGTACTACGATAAGGCATTCTTCTCTCAATATCATCAGCAATTTCAAAAGCAACTATTTGACTATAAGCAAATGGCTTTCTAATCTCCTCAATATTTAAAGAGATATTGAAAGTATCAGGTAAATGATTCTTTTTGCGATATTTTGCTACGGTATTAGATACTACTCTTTTAATTTCATCCAAACCTTCTCCTCCATGTTTGATAATAATGCCGGGTTTAGCGGTATAAATAGTAATATTAATTTTATCACCCTTCCTTTCTATTTCGATGCTTTGATAATGGGCTTTTTGAAGCAATTTATCTAAAGTCTTTCTAATCAAAAGATCTTCTTCTAATTTTTGTGGTAAGGCTTTCATATCAAATCAACGCGAACTTCAGGTTTTGTTAATGCCTAATCTTTTTGCTATGGGATTAATTTTTTGTGCCATAATAATTATTAATTTTATTTATTTTAGAAATGTTTTTGAATATTACTAACTAGCCGATAACTTTTCGTTGAATTATTTTCTTTGACTGTGCCTTAGTCGCTTTCACATTAACTCTTTTCGATTGCTGAGACTTTTTATTTACTTTCTGAGTATACACTTTTTGTTTTTTGCGACCCTCTTTTTTTATCTGACTTTCTGCTTTCAAAGGCTCTAATTCTTTTTCTTGAGGTTCACGCTCCTCTAAAATTATATCAACATGAGAGAGACGATGTCTTATAACATTAGCTGATCCTCGAGCTCGGGGAAACATTCTTTTCAACATCGGGCCTTGATTAACAGTAATATTTTTTATATAAAGTTTTGCTGGATCTATTTGAAAATTATGAGTTGCATTAGCAGCGGCTGACTTTAATAATTTCAAAAGAGGATCACTGGAACGACGTTTCAAATGTTTTAATTGAGCTTCTGCTCCTTCCAATGACATTCCTTTGATTAAATCAGCAACTGCCCTTACTTTTCTGGGCGCGATTTTTAAATATTTTATTGATGCCTTGATTTCCATAATTAATTCAGTTATTAATTCAGTTATTATTTGCCAGGAGTTGCTCGAGCACCTCCTTTTTCTACTGCTCTCTGCAATTTTCCTCCGTGTTTAATAAATTTTCTTGTTGGAGCAAATTCACCTAACCTATGCCCTACCATTTCTTCAGTAATTTCCACATTAATAAAATTTTTGCCGTTATAAACACTAAAAACAAATCCGACCATTTCTGGAGAAATCATACAGGCGCGATTTCATGTTTTAATAGGAGTTTTATCGCCTGGTTTTAATTTACTTATTTTTTTTAATAGTTTTTCATCTATGTAAGGACCTTTTTTAAGAGAACGAGACATAATATAAAATTAGATATTTAATTATTTTATTTCTTTTTATGAGAAGGACGACGCGAAACTATAACTTTATCAGAATATTTACCTTTTTTTCTTGTCTTATGGCCGCCAGTAATATTACCTCAGATATCTTTAGGCCTTTTGGTGCCCCTGGGTGATTTGCCCCTACCACCTCCATAAGGATGATCTGGCGGATTCATAGCCGAACCTCTTACTGTCGGACGAACTCCTAAATGTCGAGTCCTGCCAGCCTTACCCAATTGTATCAAACTATGTTCAGGGTTGGAAAGATTACCAATGGAAGCGTAACATTCATTTAGTATTTTTCTTATTTCGCCAGAAGGCATTTTTATATAAGTGTATTTTCCTTCCTGGCCTGTAACTTCAGCATAAGAACCTGCACTACGAGCAATTTTTCCTCCTTTTAAAGGTGTGATTTCAATATTATAAACCTGGGTAGCATTGGGAATATTTTTTAGTTTTAATCTATTGCCTATTTTAATAGGAGTTTTTTCATCACAAATAATTTTATCACCTGGTTTTAAACTTTGAGGCATTAAAATATAAGATCTTTTTCCGTTCTGATAACACACTAAGGCAATAAAGGCACTTCTAAATGGGTCGTATTCAATACGTTCAATCTTTCCTTCGAGACCAAGATTTTCTTCTCCAAAACAAACGTGGCGATACAATTTTTTGCTACCACCCCCTTTATGACGAACGGTAATTCTTCCCTGAGATCTACCTTTTTGCCTTTTTTTATAAGATACTAAAGACTTTAAGGGTTTTTCCTTGGATAGATCATCTCTTGAGATATCAATATGGTGTCTTTTACTGGGTGTTATTGGTTTGTTCTTTTTCATAAATTAAATTAACTTTAATTCTAAATATTAAACTCTATTTTATGCCCTTCTTTTAAGGTTACCACAGCTTTTTTCATCGGCTTCTTCTGAAAGGTTTTTTGTCTAAATGCTTTTGGCGAAAAAAATTTTTTACCCATATTAACGTCCTGAACTTTAACATTATAAAAATGCTCAATGAATTTTTTCACTTCTGGTTTATTGGCATTTTGAGAAACTAAAAAAGTATACTTATTAAAGCCCTGGCTCTGAGTAGCTTTTTCTGAAATTAAAGGCTGGCAAGCAAAAAACTTATTCGTTGATATTTTAATATTTTTGCTTGCTACCTTATTTTTTGAAACTTCAGTATCCTTTTTCTCAACGGCTTGGTTTTTTTTGTTTGTTTTTTTAGTAAATAAGCTTGGCATAAAATAAATTTGAATAATAAATTAGGATTTGTTGATTGTACTAAATCTTTTTTCTAAATCCTTAAGACAATCTTTAAAGATAACAAAATTTTTGTAATTGAGTAGAGTTAAAATGTCTAAAGATGAAATTGTAGTCATATAAGCATAAGGTAAATTGCGACTATAGCGAATTAGCTCTTTTTTTTGATTTGGCACTACTATCAACACTTCCTTATTGGTTTTCTTAAAGTTTGGTCTCGCAAATAGTTTAACAATTTTTTCCATTTCTTTTGTTTTAGTATTGGCTAGATTAATATCGTCAATAATAAAAAATTCATTATCTTTAATTTTCTGGCTTAAAATCATCTCGAGAGCTTTAGTTTTGGCCTTTCTATTAATTTTCTTTTGAAAATTTTCTTCGTTTTGCCTGGGACCAAATGTGACACCTCCGTGTCGTCAAATCGGAGAACGCGTGGAACCAGCTCTCGCTCTTCCTGTACCTTTTTGGGATCAGGGTTTTCTACCGCCCCCACTAACCTCACTCCTGTCTTTAGTATGAGCTAACGGTTGACGTCTATTGCTAAGTAGAGATGTATAAACTTGAAAAACGGTATCATTATTAAAGAGAATATCAAAATATTGATCTTTAAGAACAACTTTATCTACAATTTCTTTTTTTTGATTATAAACTGGCAATTCCATAAAGTAAATTTAATTTAATTTATTACCATTTAAGCTCTTCTTATAATTCTTTCCTACTTAGTAATTTTTAGTAAATCTCCGGGTTTACCTGGGACAGCGCCCCTCACAAAAAGTAGATTATGCTCTGGATCAACATCAATAACTTCGAGATTTTTAATAGTAATTTTATCTCCGCCAGTACGACCAGCCATTCTTGTTCCTTTAATAACTCTCTGAGGACCTTGAGCACCGATTGAACCTGGTTCTCGATGAGCGTGCTTTGTACCATGAGTTTTTGAAGCGCCACCAAAATGGTGACGTTTCACTACCCCTTGAAAGCCTTTAGATTTAGAGACGCCCTCCACTTTTACCAAATCGCCTATTTTAAATTGAGACACATCTAAAATATCGCCAACTTTAAACTGAGATAAGTCTGTCGTCTCGAACTCTTTGAAATACTTGAGCTTTTTTACCTCTTTTTCCTGGTTTTGATCTGAAGATTCCTCCGCTTCGTTTTCCTTAGAAAAAACTTTCTTAAGTAAACCCAAGCGGGGCTTTTTAATATGCTTTGATTCGTCAAAGCCAACTTGTACTGCATTGTAGCCATCCTTATCTTTTATTTTTATCTGGGTGACAATCACTGGGCCGGCTTCAATTACTGTCACAGGAATAAAACCTGATTCCTTATCGGGAAGTTGGGTCATTTTTAATTTTTTTGCTAAAATAAAACTCATACTTTTATTTATAAACTTTTCAAGAAAAAACTGAGATTTACCTCAGTTTTTTCTTGAGACAAAACTCTAAATTAATTAGGTCTTAATTTCGACTTCAACACCAGCGGGTAAATTAAGATTGGTAAGAGCTTCAATAATCTTCTGATTAGGATTTAGAATGTCAATTAAACGTTTGTGAATTCTGATTTCAAACTGTTCCTGAGATGTTTTTTTAACAAAAGTAGCTCTATTAACGGAATATTTTCTGATTTCTGTTGGCAATAAAATTGGTCCTACAACCTGACTGCCGTTTCTAATAATCAAATCTACTATTTGGCGGCAACAATTATCAATAATATGATGGTCGTATGACTTTAATCTAACCCTAATCCTAGTTTTTTCCTTGTTCTCTAAGGTACTCAAAGCCATTATGAAAATTTATTAGGCAATAATTTTGGTTACCACACCAGCACCGACCGTTTTTCCTCCTTCTCGAATAGCGAATTTTTGCTTTTCTTCAATAGCAACTGGCACTATTAATTTAACTTTAAAAGTAGCATTATCTCCTGGCATTACCATTTCTACTCCTTCTTTCAAGGCAATTTCACCTGTAACATCAGCAGCTCGAATGAAAAATTGTGGCTTATAACCACTAAAGAATGGGGTATGGCGTCCTCCTTCATCTTTAGAAAGAACATAAACTTCGGCTTCAAATTCTGTGTGGGGAGTAATGCTACCAGGTTTAGCTACAACTTGGCCTCTTCGGACTTCTTCTTTTTTGGTACCTCTTAAAAGAATACCAATATTGTCGCCCGCAACACCTTCTTCTAGGGTTTTGTTAAACATTTCTACTCCAGTTGCAATAGTTTTAATGGTGGGAGTATAACCAACAATTTCTACTTCATCGTTCACTTTAATAGTACCTCTCTCAACACGTCCGGTCACTACAGTCCCCCTACCTTCAATGGTGAAAATATCTTCGATTGGCATCAAAAATGGCTTATCTTTATCACGAGTAGGCAAAGGAATATAAGTATCTAAAGCCTCTAATAATTGGAAAATTGGTTTAACTGCTTCATCGTCAACACTTTGCGCTTCTAAAGCTTTGAGAGCCGAACCTCTAATGACAGGTACTTCATTGCCAGGAAAACCATATTTAGTTAAAAGTTCTCTTACTTCAGCTTCAACTAAATCAACCAATTCTGGATCAGAAACAGCATCAACTTTATTCAAAAACACAACAATTGCCGGCACTCCTACTTGACGAGCAAGTAAAACATGTTCTCTTGTTTGGGGCATTGGACCATCAACAGCAGAAACAACTAAAATAGCACCATCCATTTGAGAAGATCCGGTAATCATATTTTTAATGTAGTCAACATGTCCCGGACAATCAATATGAGCATAGTGACGATTTTCTGTTTCATATTCCGAGTGGTGAACATTAATGGTAATACCACGGGCTTTTTCTTCGGGCGCTTTATCAATGTCATTCACAGTATATGTTTTATCAATTAAACCCTTTAAATGTAAAACATGTAAAATTGCTGCTGTCAATGTTGTTTTACCATGATCAATGTGCCCAATAGTACCCACGTTTAAGTGAGGTTTATTTCTCACAAATTTTGCTTTCTCAGCCATAATTATTATTTATTTTTAATTTATTAAAATAATTAATATTTTATTTAAGGACCTAATAAAATGCATAAATAAAACATCCTTTTAAGGGAATAAATTAATATTAGCGAATTTATTAAAAAAAGTCAAGAGTTTAGAAAAAATTCTGAGCCACTTTTGCAAAATAAAAATTTCCAGAAAAATATTAAACTTCACGGTTTCAAGGACAAAAAGGCAAACTATAAATAAAAAGAAATGTACAAATTTTTAGAATTTTATATTAGAATAAAAATGAAATGCTTATTGTTTGATAATTTTCAGATTTGCTGTACGGATATTAAAAGTACGACTATCTATAAAAATAGAGCTGAATTATTCAGTTCTATTTTTAATCTCTATTTCTGACTTTTATTTTTGATTTTATCTTTTAAAAAATATTAAGCATCTTTTTTTCCAATAATCGTTTCAGCAATATTTTGAGGTACTTCTTGATAATGATCGAATTCCATAGTAAACGTACCTCTACCCTCAGTCATAGAACGCAAGTTTGTCACATAGCCAAACATTTCGGCTAAAGGTACAAAGGCATCTACTACTTTCATATTATATCTGTCTTGCATCCTTTCGATACGGCCTCGGCGAGCATTTAAATCTCCAATAACATCACCTAAAAATTTTTCTGGTACTACTACTTCCACTTTCATAATCGGCTCTAAAAGTACGGGCTTAGCCTTTTTAGCTGCGTCTTGAAAAGCCATAGAGCCAGCAATTTTAAAGGCGAAATCAGAAGAATCAACCTCGTGATAAGAGCCATCATATAATGTAACCCTAACATCTGACATTGGGTAACCAGCTACAATCCCTTTTTCCATCGCCTCTTTAACACCTTTTTCTACTGCGGGAATAAATTCTTGAGGAATAATACCACCTTTGATTTGATTAACAAACTCAAATCCTTTACCTCTCTCCAAGGGCTCGATTTTTAACCAGACATGACCATATTGACCATGACCGCCAGATTGACGAATATACTTACCCTCAGCTTCTGCAACTTCCTTAATAGTTTCTTTGTAAGCAACTTGGGGTTTACCAACATCAACATTAATATTAAATTCTCGGCGTAATCTATCAACTATAATATCCAAATGCAATTCTCCCATACCAGAAATAATTGTATCCATAGTTTCTTCGTCGGTTTTCACTTTAAAAGTCGGATCTTCCTCGGCTAATTTTTTGAGTGACAAACTAATTTTTTCTTGATCAGCCTTTGTTTTAGGCTCCAATTTTAAAGAAATAACTGGCTCAGGAAAAGAAATTGATTCCAAAATAATAGGATTTTGCGGATCACATAAAGTATCTCCAGTTAAGGTGTATTTTAAACCTACTGTAGCCACGATGTCTCCAGCACTAACATCATCAATTTCTTCGCGCTTATTAGAAAACATTCTAATTAAACGAGAGATTCTTTCAGTCTGACCTTTGCTACTATTATATATGTAGCTTCCTTTTGTTAATTTTCCCGAATAAACTCTAAAATAAGTTAAAGAACCAACATAAGGATCGGTTGCCAATTTAAAAACCAAGGCGCTAAAGGGTTCGTTCTCATCAGACTTTCTAATAGTAGTTTCTCCAGTACGAGGATCAATGCCCTCAATTGGGGGTAAATCTAAGGGGGAGGGCAAATATTCAACTACACCATCCAAAACACACTGTACTCCTTTATTTTTAAAAGCTGAACCGCAAAAAACTGGTACTAATTTATAATTAATAACAGATTTTCTTAGTGAAGCCATAATTTCTTCTTCGCTAATCGGCTCTTCATTTAAATATTTATGAAGTAAATTATCATCTTGATCAGCAACTTTTTCCACTAAGATGTTGTGATATTCTCAAGCTTTATTTTTTAGATCTTCTGGAATTTCGGTATTAATAACTTGCTCGCCATGCTCTCCATGAAATTCAACTTTTTTCATTCGAATTAAATCAACCACACCCTCAAATTTATCTTCTTTACCAATGGGAATATTTAAAGCCACAGCGTTAGGTGTAAGTTTTTCTTTAATAGATTGAAAGCTTGCTTCAAAATCAGCACCTAAACGATCCATTTTATTAATGAAACAAATTCTTGGCACCGAATATTTATCAGCCTGATGTCAAACTGTTTCTGACTGTGGTTCAACACCAGCAACGCCATCAAAAACAACTACAGCACCATCTAAAACCCTCAAAGATCTTTGCACCTCGGCAGTAAAATCAATATGGCCAGGAGTATCGATGATATTAATTTTGTGTTTAAAGTTGGCGTCGTTATTTCTATAAGTAGGGGTTCAAAAGCAAGTTGTTGAAGCTGCCGTAATCGTAATACCTCTTTCTCTCTCTTGCGCCATTCAATCCATAATTGCTGCTCCCTCGTGAACTTCTCCAATTTTATGAGAAAGACCCGTATAAAACAAAATACGCTCTGTGGTCGTTGTTTTACCAGCATCAATGTGAGCAATAATACCAATATTTCTTAGTTTTTCTAAAGGATACTCCATATTAATAAAATTAAAATTAAAAATATCTACGTTTATCTGCGTAGAAAATTAAATATCTCAGTATTAAATTTTACTGTCGACGAGCAAAATGGGCAAAAGCCTTATTGGCCTCAGCCATTCTTTGAACATCATTCTTTTTTTTCATAGCAGTACCTTCGCCTTTATAAGCGGAGATAATTTCTTCAGCAAGTTTCTCGCTAAATGACTTACCTTTCTTTTGATTAGCAACTTGAATAATTCAACGCATTGCTAAAGTTACTTTTCTTTCTCCAGATACAGGCGTAGGCACCTGATAATTAGCTCCTCCAATACGCACACTTCTCACTTCTAAATTAGGAGCCACATTGGCAATCGCTGTTTCCAAGACATTTAACGGCTCTTGTTTCATTTGCTTCTCAATGATATCTAAGGCTTTATAAATATTTTTTCTACTAATATTTTTCTTGCCTTTTCGATTTGACATATTTATTAATTTGGAAACAGTATAACTTTGATATTTTAAATCCGGTTTATATTTTTTTTGATCAATTACTAAATCCATAAAACAAATTTAATTAGTATATAAGTTTTAAGAATCAATGCTGGTTTATAACTAAAAGCTATCACCTAGCCCCTATAAGCTATTTTATTTAGCTCGTTTGGCTCCATATTTGCTTCTTTGTTGCTTGCGACCCTCAACTCCAGAAGCATCATATTTACCTCGGACAATATGATATTTTACTCCAGGTAAATCTTTAACTCTGCCACCTCGTACCAAAACAATGGAGTGCTCCTGCAAATTATGGCCAATGCCAGGAATATAGGCAGTTACTTCCTGACCATTAGATAATCTTACTCTCGCTACTTTTCTTAAGGCAGAATTTGGCTTTTTGGGTGTAGTAGTAAAAACTTTAATACATACTCCTTTTTTATAGGGAGAATCATATTGACTCGGCTTATTTTTCTTAATATTGAAGCCAAAGTTTAAAGCACGAGATTTTGATTTTTTTTCAATCTCTTTTCTCCCTTTTTTAATGAGTTGATTAATTGTTGGCATTTTAGTAAATAAAAATTAAATATTATAAGCTAATTAATAAAAATATTTTACCAAATAATAATTAGAAAGTCAAGATTTGTAACAATAAAGTAATAAGGAGAGCAGCCCCAAAGGGCTGCTCTTGGGATAAAATCTTGAGGCCTCCACGGTTATAGCATTGTGAGCTTTTACCTAGCCTCGTTTATAAAATATCAAATTTTTCACAATTTTTCAAATTTTATTTTTAAATTTTTAAAATATTTTGTACGTGCTGCTGTACGTACAAAAAATTTATGTTTTTTAACTGCTATAAATTATTACTTATCAATTATATTAGTTTTTATATTTGAATCAAATAGTAATTTTTATCAGGATAGCAATCGAAATAAATCTTGAAACATATAAATTTTGCCCTTTACTTCTTTTATTTTGAATTTATTCAGTCCGGATAATTGTTCCTCTTATAAATATATTAGATATCTAAGTTCCTGACTTTTTTAGCATAGGCTTCAATAAATTTTTTGCGTGGTAATACTTCATCACCCATTAAAATAGTGAAAAGCTTATCAGCCTCCTCGGCATCCTTAACTGTCACTTTTCATAAAACTCTTTTTTGAGGATCCATTGTGGTTTCTCACAGTTGTTCGGGATTCATTTCTCCTAAACCTTTATAGCGCTGAATACTCACTCCTTTATAATTTTCAATACCCATTTCTTGATCAGAAATTTCATGCTCTGATTCTTGATGGCTTTGATCTTCCTCCTCGCTTTCAATAGTAATTTGAATTTTATTTTTATCGTTTTTATTTTTATCATTTGCTTTCTGTTTTTCTAATGATGGAGACAAGTTAGTAATTTTCTTTAAAATCTGCTCTTTTTGTTCTTCATTATAGGCATAGTATACTTCTTTGCCTTTTTGAATTCTGTAAAGTGGAGGCTGAGCAATATAAATGTGCCCGCTTTCTACTAAGGGTCTGAAATATCTAAAGAAGAGGGTTAAAAGTAGGGTTCTAATATGGGCTCCATCGCAATCAGCATCAGCGGCCAAAATAATTTTATGGTATCTTAGCTTATTTAAATCAAAATTCTCGGAAATTGCTGTGCCCAAAGCTAAAATAATGGCTTTTATTTCTTCTGAAGACATCATTTTATCCAAGCGGGCCTTTTCTACATTCAAAATTTTGCCTCTTAGAGGAAGCACTGCTTGAATATTTCTATCTCTTGCTTGTTTAGTACTACCGCCGGCACTCTCGCCTTCCACAATAAATAATTCTGATTCTGACGGTTTTTTCGAAATGCAATCAGCTAATTTTCCCGGCAAAGTTGCGGTTTCAAAAACTGATTTTCTCAGCACGCTATCCCGGGCTGTTTTTGCTGCTTCTCGAGCTTTTGCCGAAATAAAACATTTATCCAAAATTTTTTTAGCATCATCGGGGTTTTTCTCTAAAAAGTCTCGAAAACTTGAAGACATAATTTGCTCAACAGCAACCCGAGCTTCGGGATTCCCTAACTTTGCTTTAGTTTGACCTTCAAACTGTGGCTCTTTAATTTTTACAGAGATAATTGCTAATAAACCCTCTCTAACATCGTCACCAGTTAATGAGATATTTTCTTTAGTATGATTTTTAATATAGTCATTCAAAACGCGGGTTAAGGCACTACGAAATCCAGTTAAATGCATTCCCCCTTCACCGGTTTTAATATTATTAGCGAAACTAATTTCTACTGTTTCAATATCCTCTGTATAAACCATTGCTACCTCTACTTGAATATCATTATAAGTGTCAGCAACATAAAAAAGTTGTTTATGAATTGACTTAGTTTCTCGAGCGTCGATAAGATAACGTAAAAAGGCTACAATACCACTTGAAAAATAAAACACATAATGTTTTTCATCATTTTCATTCCTTCTATCGGTAACCTTAATTTTCACTTTTTTGGTTAAATACGCCTGTTCACGCAAATGATCCAAAATTGTTTTTCAATCAAATTTAATTTCTTTAAAGATTTCTGGATCTGGTTCAAAAACAATAAAAGTGCCATGTTTATTTTTATCTCCTTTTTCTTTCATTAGCTTGGTCACTGGCTTCCCCTGGTGATATTCTTGATAATAAGTAAAGCCATCTCGATAAACCTCGGCTCTCATATATTTAGAAAGGGCGTTCACTACAGAGGCACCAACACCATGCAAACCTCCAGCAATTTTATAAGATTTACCACCGAATTTGGCACCAGCATGTAGGGTGGTCAGTACTGTTTCCAGCGCAGATTTTTTTGTTTGAGGATGAATATCTATAGGGATGCCCCTGCCATCATCTAAAATACTAACACGATTATTTGGTAAGAGCGTTACTTCAATACTCTTACAAAAACCTGCCATAGCTTCATCAAGACCATTATCAACAATCTCTCAAATTAAATGATGAAGCCCTGCTTGACCAGTAGAGCCAATATACATACCTGGCCTACGTCTTACGGGCTCAAGACCTTCTAAAACATAAATATCTTTGGCAGTATAGCTTTCGACGCCATTATTAAAATCATTATTATTTTGTTCGGTATTATTGGCCATAAATAAAATTTAAGATCTAAAATTTGTATTACAGTTAATTTATGATAAAAATTAATAAAACATTAAGAAAATCTTTACCCACCATTTTATCTAATCTTTCAGCCTTGCTTTTTTAATTTTTCTATAATTTTATGGAGGTCCTGATTAATTTCATCATCGGTGAGAGTGTGAGTGTCGCTTCGGAAAACCAAATGAAAAGAGACGCTCTTTCCCTCTTTTAAGCCTTCATAAATATCAAAAATATCTACATCAGCTAAATTACGACACTTAGCCGCTTTAATAGTTTGCTCAATATCTTGAATAAAAGTATTTTCCGGCACCAAAATAGCGATATCCCTGATACTTGATGGATACTTTGGTAAGGGTTGGAATTCAAGCTCACGCTTTACTAATTGATATAGAGATTCTAAGTTAAATTCAGCTAAAACAACTGCTGGCTCTTGA
The DNA here is from genome assembly GCA_964651585.1 of uncultured Candidatus Saccharibacteria bacterium. Taxonomy (GTDB): domain Bacteria; phylum Patescibacteriota; class Minisyncoccia; order UBA6257; family JAKLIH01; genus CAZYWI01. The sequence goes on from CAZYWI010000001.1 coordinate 27,744, forward strand.
TGCTCTCTAATAAGACTATAAGCTTCTAAAATTTTGCTTTTAGGCACAAATAAAGCACCGAGAAATTGATTTTTGCTATTGTAAAATACAATATTATGGCTTTCTAAAATAAATGGGGCATAGCGATTCAAAAAATTTGTTGGTAATTGATTGGAAATGAAATAATCTTCGCTACCAATACCAAAAGATTCAAATAATCTCTCGATTATGCCTTTTGCTTCTAAAAGCAAAGTTGAGACCGCAGCCTTGGAATTGCATAGACCAAAACTATAGGTATCGACCTCGTTTACTGCTTTACCAACAGCAAAAAAGTTTTTGGCAATTTCAAAAATTCTCGGTTCAAAAAAATATTTATTATTAATACTTAGAGATCGTAAACTTGAAACTAAAGAAAAAGGACGAAGATATTTATAAGAAGAAGAAAGGGGGTTTTTAAGTTTAATTAATTGAGAAAGTGCTGATGGATCAAAAAATTTCTCTTCTTTAGCGCCTATAAAATGATAATCCATCACCTCTGATAACCCAAACCCTAAAGAATAATCTTTTAAAAGTTGCTTAAAATTATAAAAATCATTTTCTTGAGGGGGAATTAAATCAACTTGAGGCACTTGAGCTTTAATATTATTAAAACCATAAATGCGGCCGATTTCTCCAATTAAATCATTATCGTCAGAAAGATCTTGCCTTCAATAAGGAATGATTGCGAGATATAAATTCTTGTTTTTTCTTATAAAATTTATTTCTAATTTATGAAATACTTGTTCTAAAAATTTTGGCTTGATATCAAATCCCAAAAACTCGCTAGTTTTTTCGATATTTAAAATAATAACCTTAGGCTTTGATTTCATTTTACTGGCTTCAATAGCTGGCCCACAAATTATGCCATAATGATATTTCTGAATTAACTGAGCAGCTCTTTGTAGGGCTTCTGCCGTTAATTCTTTTGGTAAATTATGAGAAAATCTTATCGAAGCATCGGTAATTAAATTAAGATTTTTTGAAGTTGTATAAATTAGCGAGGAATCAAAATTAGCGCTTTCTAAAACAATATTTTGAGTATACTTGGAAATTTCTGCCTCTTTACCTCCCTTAATTCCAGCAATGGCTAAAGGCTTCTCTGAATCGGCAATCACTAAAATATTTTGATTTAAACTTATAGACCTGTTATCTAAAGTAGTGATTTTTTCGTCTTGTTGGGCGCGCCTGACAACAATTTTATGAGATGAAATTTTGTCATAGTCAAAAGCATGCATTGGTTGATTATATTCCAGCATTATAAAATTAGTAAGATCAACGATGTTGTTAATCGGACGCAGGCCACAAGAAATTAACTTTTCCCGAATTTCAAGAGGTGACTGGCAAATTTTCACATCACTTATGAGCAACCCGCAATACTGTAAACAATCGTTGGTATTTTGGATTTCGATGGCTAAATCATCTGATTGGTTTGTAGTAATTTTAATTGGTTGCCTGATTACCGGAGATTTAAAATTCAAGTTTAAAAAAGCAGCAATATCTCTTGCTAAATGCAAGTGGCCACCTAAATCAGCAAAGCGATTCACGGCTATATCAATTTCTAAGATAAAGTCTTTGCCTTGTTTGCGTAGCGTTGTTTCCCCAATATAATAATTTAAAATGTCAGCTAGTTCTTTAGCTTCTGGCAAATTATGAGGAATAAATTCTTTTAACCAATTATATGAATATTTCATAATTAAATATTTAATCAAAAACTTCTTGAAAATAAAAGCTCATCTTTGACGGAAATATAAAAAACGAAATTATAGCTTTACCCTCCATCTATTTATTTTTTTTATTTTTCATATCAAAGATCTATACAAACGAATGCATCATTAGCGGGCATATCTCTTTATTTTATATCCACTGCCTTTCGAACGGGCTTCGTAATTATTCCTGAATTAAAAACCCTGATATCATCAATACCATATTTTATCATGGTAAATCTTTCGAGCCCTAAGCCAAAAGCAAACCCTTCGTAATTATAATCGGCTCAATTCGCATAACGATAAAGATTTTTGTGCACCATACCAGCACCTAATACTTCCATTCAGCCGCTACCCCCACAAAGACGACAATTTTTATTTCTGCCTTGACATTTAAAACAAGAAATATCCATCTGCAAACCGGGACTTACAAAAGGAAAATAACTTGGCAAGAATCTAATTTTAATCTCTTTGCCAAAAATAGTTTTTGCTAATGCTTCCATAATATATTTAAAATTTGCCAAGCTAATTTTTTTATCTACCATTAAACCTTCTATTTGCCGAAACTGAAAATCATGACGCGCGTCAGTAGCTTCGTAACGATAACAAACACCGGGCACAATAATTTTGATGGGCGGATTATTTTTTTCCATATATCTCATTTGCACTGGACTAGTATGAGTACGCAACAATAAATTCGTGGCCTTATATGGATAATCAGCTGAATAATTATTTAATTTAAGCCCGTCTTCTAATCAAAAAGTGTCTCACATATCCCTCGCTGGATGATTTTTGGGTATGTTTAAGGCATCAAAATTATAATATTCACTTTCCACTTCAGGTCCTTCAATAACCTCAAATCCTAATTTAGAAAAAAATTTTAATATTTCTCTCTCCATTAAGGTCTCAAGATTAAGAGAGCCTAGGTTTTGCTTTTTACCCGGTTGGGTATAATCAAACAATAAATTAGATTTTTCTTCTGTGTAATTGGCGCGCAATTCTTGATAAGTAGCCTGTAATTTTTGTTTCAGCTGATTCAGGGCTGGACCCAACTTTTTTTTCTCCTCAGTGGCTAAATCTTTAAGCTCTTCAAAAAAAGAGACCAATTTTCCTCTCCTTCCTAAATATTTGATGCGCCACTCTTCTAGAGTGTTGCTATCTTTAATATTTTTGGCTTCTTCAAGAATTTTCGCTTCTCAATTTTTAATATCATCTAAATTCATAAAGATAAACTAAAACATTATTTTAATATAATAATTTTAGCAAATTTTCAATATTTATGCAAGCCCTGAATGACTCTGAATATCCCAAAAACAGCCACTTAGAGTGGCTGTTTTTGGTTCTTTTCTAAATTAAAGACGGGCCTCATTATAGTTTTTATTCAAAGCTATAATTTATCAATATCTTAAATTCCAGAATCACCTTCATATTTAATCATATTGAATAATTTAGATATTAATTATATTAATTAACTGATATATAGTATAGCATATTTTTCAAAAAATCAAGGGGTATATCATCCCTTACAGATATTTACATATTCTTGGGGATATGTAAATATCTGTAACTATGTTCTATTATGAATAACCAAATCCTCATATTTTATCCCCGATTTTTTAATAATCTCTTGACATTCTTGAATATATTTAGCCATCAATTTTTTATCCTGCAAAATCTTCAAACTGTCTGGATATTCTTTTTTCATCATAGTCACAAATTCTGAACCAGCGCCCCTCAAATTCATAAATTCAAATCAGTAATAATAAGTATAATTTTTGGTGATATTAATAACTTTTTCTAAGTTAATTAATTTTGGGATAATGGGACTAATAAAAGCATAAGTCTTAATCCCACTTTGATATAATATTTTTAAGGCTTCAATTCGTAATTTATTCGGGGGAGTAAATGGCTCCATTAAATTTTTTGTTTTTCCGTCAAAATTATTAATTGTTAATCCAACTTCGATATTGGGAAACTGTTTAAACAAATCTATGTCTCGTAAAACTAAATTTGATTTAGTTAAAATAGACAATCGAATATTTCTATCTAAATTTTCTAATATCTTTCTTGTTAATTTTAACTTTTGTTCTATGGGCTGATAGGGATCAGACATAGAGCTCATAAAAACCTCGCCTTTTACTTTTTTATGTTTTGCTAACTCCGGAGCATTCATTTTGGCTTCAACCCACATTCCCCATTTTCCGTATTGTTTTCAACGACAAATAAATTTAGCATAACAATAAGTACAGGCATGTTGACAACCAACATACTGATTTAAAGTATAATCACAACCTAATTTTGTTTTTGTATATATTTCTTTGGCTTGAGTTTTAACAAGCTCCATATAGTTTTTTCATTTCCGTAATTGCTTTATTTTAACTCTGCTTTATTCTAGCTCTTTAATGGTTTTTAAAATAGAATCAGGATTTAAAGAGATACTTTCTATACCTTCATCAATTAAAAATTTAGCAAACTCGGGATAATCGCTTGGCGCTTGGCCGCAAATACCAATATATTTGTTTTTAGCTTTGCATTTTTGAATGATTTCTTTAATAAGTCTTTTCACTGCTTCATTTCTTTCATCAGCAATTGAATGCAATTCGGGACTGTCACGATCAATACCTAAAACTAATTGAGTTAGGTCGTTGGAACCGATTGACATTCCGTCAAAAATATCCAAAAATTCATCTGCTAAAATAATATTAGAAGGAATTTCACACATTACATACACCTTTAAAGACGCGGATAAACGCGGATCAAAATACTGATTGACACTGATTCTGGGCGCAGCTTGATGTTTTAGGCCACAAACCTCCATAACGCGAATCACTTTTTTTCCTTCTTCTGGGGTGCGGCAAAAAGGTATCATGGGAACAACATTAAATAACCCAAATTCATCTCTAACTTTTTTCAGAGCGGCACATTCTAATTTAAAAGCTGTAATAAATTTCTGATCATAATAACGAGAAGCGCCACGTCAGCCTAACATAGGGTTTTCCTCTTGGGGCTCATAAAGATCACCACCAACTAAGTTACGATATTCGTTGGTTTTAAAATCTGAGAAACGAACTATGACTTCTTTTGGATAAAAAGCGGCTCCAATTTTAGCAATGCCCCGGGCTAAATTATCAACAAAATATTGCTTTTTATCTCGATAGCCGCTAGTTCACTGATCGATTTGTTTCTTAATTCCTGGAGGTAAATTCCTATAATGAATAAGTGCTAAAGGATGAATTTTAATATCGTTAGCAATAATAAATTCTTCTCGAGCTAAACCCACGCCATCATTAGGTAGCAGTCGTAAATTAAATGCCTGGTTTGGTTCCCCTAAATTCATCATAATTTTCACTTTAGGTTTGGGTAATTTAGAAACATCGGTTTTTTTAATGCTAAAAGGAATGAATCCTCTATAAATTTTTCCTTCTTCTCCTTCAGCGCAAGAGACTGTAATTTTATCACCCATCTTGAGAATTTTAGTAGCGTCTTTAACTCCGACAATTGTCGGCACTCCCAGTTCTCTACCTACAATAGCTGCATGGCAAGTTCGGCTACCACTTTCAGTAATAATAGCATTAGCTAATTTCATTGCCGGTACTCAATTAGGATCAGTTGCATAAGTTACTAAAATTTCTCCCTTTTGAAAATCTGATAAATGTTTAGCATCTTTGATAATTTTGACTTTCCCAGTAGCAATTTTATTACCAACACTTAGACCTGTCAAAACTGGCTTTTGCTTCTTTTTATTGTGCAGCTCATAACTTTCTAAAATATCGTATTGTTTAAGACTTTGTACTGTCTCGGGCCGAGCTTGCACAATATAAATTTGTTTATCTAGCCCATCTTTAGCAAACTCAATATCCATTTCTTTTTGATAGTGAGATTCTACTATCATAGAATAATGCCCCAAAGTCAAGATTTCTTCATCGGTGAGGGCAAATTTATCTCTGAGATTTTTCGGAACTTTCACATATTGGGTACTCTTGCTTCCTTTACTATAAATTAACTTAATATCTTTTGTACCCAATCTTTTTTCTAATATTGGTTTATATCCTTGAGCTAAAGTTTTTTCATAAACATAATACTGGTCAGCATTAACTCTACCCTTCACAATAGTTTCACCCAAACCATAACTAGCATTAATCAGGATAACATCACCAAAATTAGTTTCGGTATCGCAAGAAAAAATGACTCCCGAAACCCCCTTATCACTTCGAATCATTTTTTGCACTCCAACTGATAAACCAACTTTAAAATGATCAAAATTTTTTTCTACTCTATAGACTATGGCTCGATCATTAAAAAGCGATATGAAGCATTGCTTAACAGCTCTTAATAAATTGTTCTTTCCTCTAATATTTAAGAAAGATTCATGAATGCCAGCAAAAGAAGCTTCGGGTAAATCTTCGGCTGTAGCTGAAGAACGTACTGCTACTGATAAATTTTTAGTTTTATACTCCTCGCATAAACTTTCATAATACGCAACAATTTCTTTTTCTAAAAATTTAGGTAAAGGAGTCTTTCAAATGAGGCTTCTAACTTGTTTACCTCGCTCTTGTAATTCTTTAAGATTTTTAATATCCAGACCCTCGAGAATGTTTTTGATTTTTTCTTTCAATCCCGTACTCTCTAAATA
>CAZYWI010000002.1:0-20882 GCA_964651585.1 uncultured Candidatus Saccharibacteria bacterium
AGTGTTTTTCAAAACAACGAAAAAATTCCTGAAAAATATACCTGTCGAGGTAAAGATATTAATCCTCCGCTTAAAATTGAAAATATTCCCCAAAAAACTCAGAGTTTAGTCTTAATGATAGATGATCCTGACGCTCCAAATGGCACTTGAATTCATTGGATGGTTGCCAACATTGATCCAAACACTGCTATAATAGCAGAAAATAGTGTTCCTCAAGATGCTGTTCAGGGCAAAAATAGTTGAGGTAAAATAGCTTATGGGGGTCCTTGTCCACCCAGCGGTACTCATCGATATTTTTTTAAAATTTATGCTCTTGATCAGAAACTTGATTTAAAAGAAGGATTTACTTTTGAGGAATTAAGCCAAAAAATGAAGGGTCATGTTTTAGAATATCAAGAACTCATTGGCTTAGCAAGCACTTAATTTTGGAATTTTATAGTTTAATATTTTCGTATTACTAAAACTTTATGATGGTTAGTTTACCTTTGACAGCAAAATTATTTATAGCTATGGCCTTAGGCGCCATTATTGGCATAGAGAGAGGTATCCATCAAAGAGAATATATTCAAGGAGACGTAAATCAACCTGCTACTTTCGGTAATCTAGGTGGGTTAAGAACTTATACTTTGATTGCCCTTTTCGGTGCCTTAACTGGTTTAATGAATCTTTATTCTTCTCCCGTGTATGGTTATATCTTAGCTGCGGCTTTTTTTCTACTTCTCTCATTTTATTATATCGTAGATTCCTTTCTAAAAAAGGCCACCGGTTTAACTAGTGAGTTTGCTGCTGTTTTAGTTTTTTTGATGGGATTTATGGTAGTAACCGAAATTATTCCTATTCAGATAACTGTTGCTTTAAATATTTTAATTTGTGTTATCCTTTCTTATAAAGAGCAAATTGAAAAATGAACATTTTCTATTAAAAGGAATGAACTCGAAGCATTTTTAGGTTTTGCGATCATTTCTCTTGTTGTTTTACCTTTTTTGCCAAAGAGAGCTTTTTATTTAGCCGAAATGCCATGACTTATATCTCTGCTTAATTTTTTCCATATTTCCCTAAATCCAGCGAGCTTAACTCAGGTAGAAATTTTTAATCCCTTTAAATTATGACTCATTGTTGTCTTGGTTGTCGGTTTAGAAATACTTATTTATATTCTATCTAAAATTTTTGGACAGAAAAAAGGCCTAGTAATAACGAGTTTTATTAGCGGTTTTATTTCCTCGACATTTTTTATTCGCTCGCTTGCTTATAAAAGCAAACAAGATGTTGACCTAGATTATATGATAGCCGCGGCTATGTTTGCCAATTTTACTAGTTTTATTTATTTTGCTATTTTAGTGGGGACTCTTAATGGTTATTGACTGACTTATATTCTTCCTTTTATATTAGTAATCTGAGTTACTTCGCTCGCGATGGGTTTGATTTTTTGATACCTAAGTACTAAAAATAAAGAGTGCATATCTTTAGAAGCAGCTCGGTCTTATCGAGAAGAACCTTTGCTAATTTGGCCCCTTATGAAATTTGCTTTCATTTTGATGGCTGTTAAGGTAATTACTAGACTTTGCTTTATTATCTTTGGCTATCAGGGGTTTATTTGGAGTTCTTTGCTTTCGTCTTTTATTGGCATGGATGCTAACGTAATTAATTTAGCAGAAATGGCTGGCTCAATAATTACTTTTAAAGAAGCTCTTTTTGTTTTGCTCATTATTAATTCAGCCAATTTACTAGTTAAAGTATTTTATGCCTTGCGGGCGGGTAATAAAAAATTTGCTCTGAAACTTTTAGAAAGTACAACAGTAGTTATTGTTTTCAGCTTTGTGGGGTATTTACTTTTGTAATCAATTCATTGTTATGGACAGAGACCAAATATTAGTGAAAAAAACATATTTAACAATCATTAAAAATAGTCTTGGCTCTAAAATGTTTAGGAGCGCTTATTTTAAAAAAAACAATAAAATTTACGATGTTACAAGGGGTGGAGCTCTTTCTTGCGCCTTTTTTGTTTCTGCTATTTTATATTTAATGAAGCTCAGCACAGATATTCATATGATTGTTTCTGGGCTTGAAAAAGATATGAAAAAATCAGGTTGATATCCAATTCAAATATTAAAGCAAGGCGCGGTTATTATTTGAGAGCCCAATAGCAAGAAGAAACGCTCTCATAGCCACATTGGATTTTATTGAGGTCATAAAGTGGCTATTAGTAATAGTAGTAAGAAAAAATATCCAATTAAACATAATTATACTATGGGTAATCAGTTTCATATTACAAAAATTTATTGGCACGATACGCTTAATTAAAAATTAAATTATAATAATGATTCCTCAATTTTTGTTTAAAAAAATATTACAACAGCAATTAAAGGATTTGCCCAAAGAGGATCGAGAAAAAATAATGAATTTGTTCTTAAAAAATCCGGAATTTTTTCAGAATCTGAGTAAAGAAATTCAAAAAGAACTTCAAGAGACAAAGGATATTAAAATAGCAGTACAGAAGATTATATTGAAGTACAAAGATGAATTTAAAAATTTAAGCATTTAATAGAGACGCTCTAGCTTTTTAAAAACCAATACTTAATTTCAAATTATTTTATTATGGTGCAATTTAAATTGCCAGTCAATGATTCAAAATATTATTGAACAAATCATGTAAAAGGAAAAATGGCCTTTTACAATATTCCGCCAAGCCGCGTTAAAAGAGTCATTAAATTTCCTCATAGAGTAGAAGAAGGGGTTGCTTTGGATACTTTTGCTTCTATGCAACTTACTGGCTCTTCAAAAAAACCTCAGGAGATTTGAGTAATGTATCAAATTAAGAAAAAAACAAGAAGAGCAAAACCATTATTAAAAGGAGATGAAGCAGATATTCTTCAAAAATTGTCTGAAGATGAGTTGACCTTCATTCAGACATTGAAGCCTCAAATTATCATTATTAGTGCTTGGCGTTATCCCGGCATTAGCCCTAAAAGGGCTGAAATTCCGATACCAGACGATATTAAAAAAGTATTCGGACTATAGCAATGGCTTTTTGGTTTTTAGATAAACAACAAAAATGACTTGCTTTTTTTAAAAATAAATTATATAATTATTTATATGATATATTTTAATAAATAAGCCCAAAACCATGAAAAGTCAAAAATCTTATTTTGCCTATCTTTTAATTATTATTTTGTTATTTGTTTTATGAATCGGAGCTTCTGTGCTAAAAGAAAAGACACGGCTCGAGGCTAATATTAGAAGTTGATCTCCCGAGAATATTAGTCTTGAGGATTTAGGATTTACACCTCCGAGATTTCAAGAGGGTTATAATATACGAAAACAAAACATTTATTGAAAAGATGCGCCCCTAATTGCTGCTTTTGCTTATTCTGATCAGAGACATTTTAGCAGTGTTATTCTTTTTGGCCCTGATTTTAATGGTGAGACTGAAATTAAAGATATTTTAATTCTCTCTAATGGTAATGATGGAGTTTATATTGATAAAATCCCTCAGATTATTCAAGTTTTGGATATCAACGGCGATAATAATCCTGAATTTATTGTTGACATGGGTTCTTATATTGATTTAGAGCCAGCAGCTACAGGTACAAAATATACTATTTTATCTTATGATATTAGAAACCAAGATTTAATCTGATTACCCTTTGTGGATTTGAATGCTGCTGGTCAAGAAGTTGAAAGGCCATATAGCTGATTTGTCAGATGCGAGGCCGAAGGTTTAATTTTAAGTTTTGAATGTGATCCGGAAACGCATACCATTCGTCAATATATGGGCACTAAAGCTGATGAAAATAATGATTGAAAATGACAAGAAGCGGTCTATGAATTAGCTCCTGGTAGTAATGTTATTCATTACAAATAGAACTTTAAGTACTAAAGTAAAAACTTTATGGCTATGGAGGTGTTAAATAGTTTAGGCGAAAGAGAGCCTTTGTCTCAAAAGAAAATTTATCAGAGCGCTAGAAGAAGTGGTGCGAGTAAACAATTGGCTCAAAAAGTTACTTCTCAAATAATGTCTTCGGTTTATGATGGCATAACCACTAAAGAAATTTTTCAGCAAATCCAAAGTATTTTATTAAAAGAAGAAAAAAAAGCCGGAATTAGATATGGGTTAAAAGAAGCAATAAAAAAATTAGGGCCATCGGGATTTCCTTTTGAGCTATTTGTGGCCGAACTTTTCACAAAATATGGGTATTTTACTAAGTCTAATGTCGTTATTCGTGGTTGTTGTATTGAATATGAGATAGATTTTATTGCACAGAAAGAAAGGATGTTTTATTTAGCCGAGTGTAAATATCATAATGACAATCAAAAGATTGATGTTAATGTTGCTTTAATTGCTTATGCCAGTTTTCTTGATTTGTTAAAAGGCAGCTACATTCGTTCTTTAAAAAGTAAAAAAATTGAGGCGAGAAGATTATTAGTTACTAATACCAAATTTTCTTCTAAAGCTATTAAATATGCAAATTGTGTAGGAATCAATCTTTTGGGCTGGCGTTATCCTAAAGAAGGAGGTTTGGAATACTATATTGAAAAAGAAAAGTTTTATCCTTTAACGATCTTACCTTCAGTGAATAGTTTTTTAGCCTCTATCTTTTATCGCGCAAAGATATCTTCAATTCATGATTTAGCAAAAATAAATTCCCGACAATTTGCTTCTCAATATAATATACCAATTGCTCAATTAAATAAGATTATTAATGAAGCTAACCTTTTATTATAATTTCGACTATGAATGAAGAGATAGCCAATATTTTAAGAGCCTTGTCTTATTATTTAGAAATGGAAAATGTTCCATTCAAGCCTCAGGCTTATCAAAAAGCGTCTCAAGCTATTCAAACAATGACAGAGGATGTTCAAGATATTTATTCGCGCGGTGGTTTAGCTGCGCTAAAAGAAATCTCTGGAGTAGGTGAGAGTATTGCAAAAAAAATTGAGGAATATATTAAAACGAAGCACATTAAGGAATTTGATGAATATCAAAAAAGAATTCCCGTGGATATTTTCAACTTAATAGACATAGAAGGGCTTGGACCCAAAACTATTTATAATCTTTATCAATATTTAAAAATAAAAACGCGAGATGATTTAGAAAAAGCTGCTCTTAATGGTCAAATCAGAAATTTACCAGGTTTTGGAGCCAAATCCGAAGAAAATATTTTAAAAAATCTGAATTTTCAGAAAGAGCCAAAAAGGTATTTGTTCGCTGAAATTGAGTCGAAATGAAAAAAATTAGAAAATTTTTTAAAAAGTACTAAGGCTTTTTCGCGCATTGATATTGCTGGTTCTTTTAGAAGAAAAAAGGAAACGATTGGTGATATGGATATTTTAGTCGCTAGTCAAAGTTCTAATTTAAAAACTACTTTCAAAAATATTCTAGCAAAGTTAAAACCCGTGAGAATTTGAGCTTTAGGCGAGACTAAAGTTTCTTTCTTGAGTCAGTGGGGTTTTGATGTTGATATTCGCTTGGTGAAGGATAGTGAATATGCAGCCGCATTGTTATATTTTACTGGCTCAAAAGATCATAATATTAAACTTCGCGAGCTTGTTATGAAGAAAGGTTATAAGTTAAATGAATATGGACTTTTTAAAACCAAAAATAATAAAGAGCAGATAATTACCGTTGATTCTGAAAAAGCCATCTATTCAAAATTAGGGCTTGATTATATTGAACCAGAGTTGCGCGAGAATACAGGAGAAATTGAGGCGGCGAAGGAGCATAGATTGCCTCGCCTTGTAAATTTATCTGATATCGGTGGAGATTTTCATATACATACGCCGCGTCATAAATTTGTGTTTGATGGTCAGCAAGAAAAAGAAATTATTTATCAGTATATCAATTTAGCTCAGCAGCTCGGTTATAAATATCTTGGTATCTCCAACCACACTAATTATTTAAAAATAGAGTATGGTTTAAGCGAAGAAGAATTAATACAAGAGCATAAATTAATTGAGAAAATAAATAACGAACTTCAAAAAAGGAGAATTGATTTTTTCATTTTTCATGGTTGTGAAGCAAATGTTTTAAAAGATGGAACTTTAGATATTTCTGATAAAGTGTTAAAAGAGCTAGATTATGTAATAGCTAGCGTTCATTCGCATTTTAAATTATCAAAGACAGAACAGACAAATAGAATTGTGAAAGCCATTAAAAATCCCAACGTGGATATTTTAGGGCATCCTACAGGAAGGCTTATTAATCAAAGGCCAGAATATGAAGTTGATTTAGAAGCAATTATAGACGCTTGCCAAAAGACTAAAACCATTTTGGAAATTAACGCTTCACCTTTTAGGTTGGATTTAAATGATGTCAGTATTAAAGAAGCGATTCATAATAAAATTCAATTAATTATCAACAGTGATAGTCACCAAATCGATCAGCTCAATTTTATGAAATATGGAGTTTATCAAGCGAGAAGGGGTTGAGCCGAAGTTCCTAACATCTTAAATACTTTTAATCAGCGAGAGATACAGAACTTTTTTAAATATCATTAATAAGATTCTTAAAATGGAAAAGGCTACTTTTTATAAAAACTTAAACAATAGTATTATTGAATGCCATGCTTGCAATCATTTTTGTAAAATAAGTAAGGGTAAAACTGGTGTTTGTGGTGTTAGACAAAATATTGATAATGACTTATATCTCTTAGTCTTTAATAAAGTTGTTAGTGCTAATATCGACCCCATAGAAAAGAAACCTTTATATCATTTTTATCCAGGAGAAGTAGCTTTTTCTTTCGGTACTTATGGGTGTAACTTTAGTTGTGAGTTTTGCCAAAATTTTGATATTTCTCAGCTGCCAAAAATAAAAGAACTAGATTATTGGGGCGAGACTATGACTGCAGATGATATTATATGATATTGCAGAGAACACCATATTAAATTTATTGCCTATACTTATAATGAACCAACTATTTTTGTAGAATATGCTTTAGAAGTAATGAAAAAAGCGAAGCAATATAACATTCGAAATATTTTTGTTTCTAATGGTTATATGTCTTCAGAGGTTTTAGACGCCATTGCTCCCTATTTAGACGCCGCAAATATTGATTTAAAGAGCTATCAAGAACAATTTTATGTAAAGATTTGTCATAGTCATTTGGAGCCAGTAAAAGAGAATATTAAGAGAATTAAGGAATTAAATATTTGAGAGGAAATTACCACCTTGGTGATTCCACAAGAAAATGATTCTGAAAAAGAGGCAAAAAACATTGCCGATTTTATTGCCGGAATTGATAGAAATATACCCTGGCACATCAGTGCTTTTTACCCCGCTTATAAAATGTTAAATTATCCTATAACGCCTAAAGAAACATTAGAAAAATTTTATCAGATTGGTAAGGAAGCGGGTTTAAATTATATTTATATTGGTAATATAGAAACTGATAGAAATAATACCTATTGTCCTAAGTGTCAGCATTTGTTAATTAAAAGGAGGGGGTTCGATATTTTACAAAACGGCCTTTTGAATAGTAAATGTCCAAACTGTGGTTTTTTAATCAGCGGTCACTTTAATAATTTATAAATAAAGAAAATGATAAGAAGATTACCACAATATGCTGGCAGTTTTTATCCTGAAGACAGAAAAGAGCTTATGGAAATGCTTGATTTTTTCTTTAAAGAAGTGGCTCCGATAAACATAGATCATAGACCAAGAGCTTTAATTGTTCCTCATGCTGGATATATCTATTCTGGTCAAACCGCAGCTTATGGTTATAAGGCCATTAAAGATTTCTCATATAAAAGAATAATTATTTTGGGCCCAAGCCATCACTTCTATTTTAAAGGGCTTGCTTCTTGCCCTCCATCAATATGGGAGACGCCTTTAGGCAAAAGCGAAGCAAGAGATTTGAATGAATTGTTGGAGCACCAAATTTTGGTTTCAGAGGCAGCTCATTTTGAAGAACATTCTTTAGAGGTTCAACTGCCATTTTTGCAATATCTTGGGCATAAATTTATTCTTTATCCAGCTCTAATTGGGGAGGCATCTTATGAAGATATTACTCGGATTTTAGAGCCAGCGATTGATGAAAACACACTTCTTATTATCAGCTCTGATTTAAGCCACTATCTCAAAGAAGCCGATGCTCGTCGTCAGGATAAAATCACTCTTGATGCTCTTTTAGATAATGATATCGAGAGTTTTTGAAAAGTTGGTGATGCTTGTGGAAAGATTGGAATTGCGGCGCTAATGAAAATTAGTTTGAAGAGAAAGTGACAACCACAATTGCTATTTTATACTACTAGTGCTCAAGCCTCAGCAAATAAGGAAGCCGTGGTCGGTTATGCCTCTGTATTATACCAATAAATTATAAATGTTTTTATGATGCAAGATAATTTAACCAAGGAAGAACAAAAATTTTTATTAAATTTAGCGCGTAGAGCTTTAGAATACTATTTTCAATATCAAGAAATTTTTCCTTTGCGAGAATCAGATATTATTTCAAAAAAATTTTTGGAAAAAAGAGGAGTTTTTGTTACCCTCTGAAAGAATGGAGAGCTACGTGGGTGTATTGGCTCGTTGGAGCCGCAGAAATCAATTATTCAATCAGTTATTGAAAATGCTTTATCGAGTGCTCTTTTTGATCCTCGTTTTGTTCCCGTAAACCGGCAAGAATTAGACGATATTAAAATAGAAATTTCTATTTTATCTCCCTTAAAGCCGCTGAAAGTAAATAATCCAAAAGAGCTTTTGGATTATTTAGCAAGAAATAAACCCGGCCTTGTTTTAGATTGTGAAGGAGCTCGCGCTACTTTTTTGCCACAGGTTTGAGAAGAAATTGACAAACCTCAAGAATTTCTGGAACAATTATCTCTTAAAGCTGGTCTTAATAAAGATGCTTGAAAAAGTAAAGAAGCAAAGTTTTTTGAATATGAGGCTTTTGTCTTTCAAGAGTAAGATTAAAATTTAATTTAAATTTGCAGCTAAATTTTTATTATGAAAATTGAAGTAGGTAAAGATAACCCAAAATTGCGTCAGAAATCTCGAGAAATAGAAAAAATTGATAAGAACATTTGACAGCTATCTTTAGTAATGAAAGAAACGCTCAAAGAAAATAATGGTGTTGGTTTAGCAGCACCTCAAGTTGGGCAATCCTTAAGGATGTTTGTATTTGAGGATCTAGAAACAAAAGAAATATTTACTTTTATCAACCCCATTATTAAAAAAATGTCTTCTGAGATTATTGAAGTTGAAGAAGGTTGTCTAAGTTTGCCAAATTGATGAGGTGAGGTGGAAAGATCAAAAAAAATTACCGTTGAAGGCATAATTTTAGAAAAAAATAGTAAAAATAGAAGGAAGTGGAGGTTTTCTGATATTGAAGCTTGTATTATTCAGCATGAAATTGATCATTTAGATGGTATTTTGTTTGTGGATAAAGCTAAAAATTTGCACTATCAAACACCAAAATCATTAAATTCAAAATATGAAATTTAGTTTTTGAGGTAATGCTGAATTTTCTGCTTTAGTTTTAAAGACTTTAGTAGAACAAAAGATCTTGCCTGAGGTAGTTGTTACTACTTCTCCAAAACCACTCGGCCGCAAAGAAATCATTACCCCCAATTTAGTTGAAATTTTAGCGCGCCAGTATAATTTAGATGTTTTGTATGGCGATGATTTAAAAGCAGCTGATTTTTTAATTAAACTAAAAGAAAGAGAATGCCAAACAGGAGTGGTTGCTTCTTTTGGTAAGATTCTTCCAAAAGAAGTTTTAAAAGTTCATCCTTTTGGATTGTTAAATATTCATCCTTCTCTTTTGCCCAAATATCGTGGTCCGAGCCCGATCCAAACTGTTTTGCTTAATGGTGAAAAAGAAACTGGAGTTAGTTTGTTTATTATTGATGAGTTTATTGATCATGGCCCAATTATTGCTCAGTCATCTTTGGAAATCCAATACGAGGATGATTATGAGACTTTATTACACAGGTTAGCAGAGCTCGGTGTCAAATTGGTCGCTAATTTTTTACCTCTTTATTTAGAAGGCAAAGTTGTTTTAAAACCTCAAGATGAAACCCAGGCTTCTTTAACAAAAAAATTTACTTTTAATGACGGAAAAATTGATTGGAATAGTAACGTTTTTAATGTTTATAATAAAATTAGAGCTTTGTTTAGGGAGCCAGGAGTTTATAGTTTTTTTATTCATAATAATCAGCAAAAAATGTTAAAGATTTATAAAGCTTTTCCTTTCACACCGCCTTCTGATTTTTCATGAGCCAAACAAAATATTTTTCCGGGCAAAACTTTTAATTTTCAGCGTCGCTTAATTATTGCTTGCCTCGATGGATTTTTAGAGCTCTTATTAGTACAGCCCGAAGGAAAAATAATAATGAAAGCAAGTGATTTTCTCAATGGTTACCAGCCAGAAAAATTTTTCTAAAATATCGCCAATTAATTTTTGTACGTACAAATCTTTTGAGAATCAATATATTTAAGGTCGCTATCAATAGCAGTAGAAATATTTAAAAATATAACAATAAATAATAATATGAATCAAAGAGTGAAAATAGGTGCATGTGGAATTTGTTGTTCCACTTGTGGTCTTTATATTAAAAAAATTTGTACAGGATGTAATAAAACTAAAAAAAGTGTAGAATTCTTAAAAAGCATTGGTGCCAATTGCCCTGTTTTAGAATGTGCAGTTAATAATAAAATTAATATTTGTTCAAAAGATTGTAAAAAATTTCCTTGCAAAAAATTTAATGGTTGACCACTAGTAGACGAATGACTCCAAATGTATAAAACACGAACAAAAACAAAAAAATAATTTCAAATAAAAATATGATTAAAATAGGCGATATTGAAATTTTTCTTGCTTATACGGGTGGAGCTAAATTTCATATTTTAGATCAATTAACAAAGATGGCCGAAATTATTCACGGTTTGAATTTTGCACCCTTAGAGCTTATTGAATAATGAAGAACAAGAATGGGGAGGCAAAGAGATTTGAAAGACGTTAAACTAATTCATAAAAATTTAAAAAATCAAAATTTAATAATTTAATATGGGAAAAAATAAGATAATTTGAGTTGGTGTTATAATGATGGCCATTCTAATATTTGGCTATTTGTATTTTTGAAACGAAAAACAAAATAAACCAATCGTTTGTACTCAAGAAGCAAAAGCATGCCTTGATGGTTCTTCTGTGAGCCGTATAGGCCCAAAGTGCGAGTTTGCTCTTTGCCCCGAAGAAAAAGAGGGGATTATAATTATATCACCGAAGCCTAATGATATAATTACTAGCCCGCTAAAAATAGAAGGTCAAGCCAAGGGTTTTTGATATTTTGAAGCTCAATTTAAAGCAGAATTATATGATGAAAAACAAAATTTTTTGGGGCAAACTATTTTAAAAGCTCAAAAAGATTGAATGTCAGAAGAGTTTATTCCCTTTTCTGGAGAACTATTTTTTACTCAACCCACAATTCAGAATGGTGTTTTAAGATTTTTGAGCGATAATCCGTCTGGATTGTCTCAAAAACAAAAAATTTTTGAGCTACCGGTACAATTTCAATTGTCTCAACATCAATCACAATTACAAAAAGTTTTACTTTATTATTACAATCCTGAAAAAGATAAAGATGAAAATGGTAATATCAAATGCTCAGAAGACGGATTGGTTGCGATAGCAAGAGACATACCAATAACTAAAACCCCTATCCAGGACACAATAAAACTTTTGCTCCAAGGTAAAGAAAATTTAACTCAAGATGATATTAAAAATGGTATTACTACCGAATTTCCTTTGGAAGGATTTATTTTAAAAGAAGCCAGTTTGAACAAAGAGGGTACTCTGACTTTAAAATTTTCTGACCCCATGAATAAAACAAGTGGTGGCTCCTGTAGAGTAAAAATTTTATGGACTCAAATTGAAAAAACAGCTAAACAATTTCCAGCAGTAAAAAAAGTACAATTTTTACCAGAAGAATTATTTCAACCCTAATTTTTTCGTTGTATTATGATATTTTTGAATTCTGCCTTTAGACAACATAAAAAGTATTAATATTTATGATAGGATCTAGAGAAAAAAGGAATGAAAATAAACAGATAGTATTAATCGGAGTACTCAAAAGCAAAAGAGACAGGGATATTCTTTTTCGAGAAAGGTGATATCGGATTCCTGTGGCTTATGCCCCTAAACGCCAATTTCAATATTTAGCATTTTACCAGCCTCTTTCTTTCGGTAAAGAAGGAAAGAAAATTCAATATTTTGCAAAAGTAATTGATTATAAAACTATTAAGCAAAGAAAAGAGCTATTGCCTCGAGAGTGATCGCATCCGCACGCTGAGCATCATTATTTTCAAGTCAAAATTGGTAAGATTCAAAAATTGCCCCATACTATTCACAATGTTCAAGCAGCACGGCGCATTACTTTTGCTTTTACTACTTTAGATCATCTTTTAAAATCACAAAATATTTTACAGCTTTATAATGTACCGCCGATTGAAGAAATTGTTTGTGGCGCCTTGAAGGCACGAGGTATTAAGGCCTTTAGTCAATATTATATTTCAATTAATAAAAAAAGATTTTGTTTAGATTTCGCTATTCCTTGTCGAGACGGGAGAATTGCTATCGAATGCGATAATAAGAAAGCTCACGCTACATCAATTCAAAAGAGAAAAGATAAAATCAAGGATAAGTTTTTAAAGAAGGGTGGCTGAAAAATTATTAGATTGCGCGAAGTTGATATCTTAAACAATTTAGATAAGTGCATTTACAAAATTCAGAGAGCAATTAATAATTATGGCGGACAGTAAAAAGATAAGAAGGATTAAATAGATTGAGTAAAGTTATTAAGTGTTGTTAATTATTAGAGCATAGTTATAGGATCGACATCAATGATTCAATTTGATGGGACATTATTTAAAAGCATATTTCTTATTATCAATTCTTTTTTGGTAATAAAAAATGGCTTATTTAGTTTGAGTTTGATAATAATATTTCACTGGTAATAACTTTTATTTTTTTCAATAAAAGATGGTGCCGGATTTAAAACAATAAAAAAGTTTTTATAAATAGAATGTTTGTCTAAAAAACTTTTTAGTACATTAAAGAGTTTTGCCGATTCTTTTCGGCATTTATTGATGTCTTTATTTTTATAAGTTAATTTTATGATTTGGCTATAAGGAGGCCAAGAATATTTGTTTCTATAAAAAAGCTCGTTTTTTCAAAATAAATCATAATCATTATTTTTTATTATTTGAAACAAATAATTGTCTTTTTGTACTGTTTGGATAATAAATTTGTCCTTGGCTAATTGTTTGAGTTTTACTAAATAACGCATAATTTTTTCTTCTTGGCGGGCATCAGGAAAAGTAAATAGATCATCAATATTAACTATACCAACTAAGTTAGAGGGTTCAAGTTGAGGTTTAAGGATAATTTCTGTACCAATAATAATATCAATTTTTTTATTATTAAATTCTTGAATGGTTTGTATAATGTCATCTATTTTTGATTCACTATCTAGGCGTCTAAATCTAAAGTTATATTGGCGGGATAATCCTTGAAGCTCTTCTGCTATTCTCTCATCGCCAGCTCCTAGCATATTAATTTTATAGCTCTGACAATTGCCACAAACGGTAGGCGCTTTTTCTTTATAGCCGCAACGGTGACAGACGAGATAATTTTTATTATCATCTTCTTTGTGAAATGCGAGGGGAATATCACAGTTTTTACATTGATAAATATAGCCGCAATCTTCGCAAATCAAAGAGCGCGCCCAGCCCTTTTTATTCAGAAACAAAATTGATTTTTCTTGTTTTTTTATAGTTTGAAGAATACTGCGTAATAGCAATGGAGACAGATATTTTCTTTTATTGGGCTTTTCTTTAAAATATTGGTGAATAATAATTTCTGTTTGCGGCTTATTTTGTGGAGGAATAATAAGTTGATTTTTATATGGCAAATTCAGTGCTTCGTATAAAGATTTGTCAAGATTATCAGATTGTATTAATATGGGAATATTTAAATGATTGCTTAGTCATTTTAATATAACCTCAGTATTATAAAACGGGCGTTGATCCCAAGATTTATATAGGGAATTATTACTATCTAAAATAATGATTAGTCCAAGATTGCTAAAAGGGTAAGTAAAAACAGAACGTAAGCCAAGAATAATTTTTGTTTGGTTTCTCAGAATTTGTAGCCAGTGTTTATTAAATTGTTTTATTCTCGGAGACTTATAAATTGGAGTAATTAAATTTTCTGGAAAAATAGTTTTAAGATGATTATAATAAAATCTGAGATGTTGCTCTGTGGGTGCACTAATTAAAATCTGCTGCTGTTTTTTAATAGTTTCTTTTATTTTTTCATATATACTTACTGGAAAAATTAGTTGTTTATCATCCAAATTAATCGACGCTATATCTGAATGATCTAAGTTGACTATTATATTTTTTTCTTTAGCTAAATATTGAATAAGCGATTTCAAATTATTGGGAAGAAAAATTTTTGCTACTCACGATAAATTCTCAAAGTAATATTCTGAAGTAAAATTGATTAAATCAAAAAAATAAGGAGCAACAAAGCTCTCTACTGTATATATTTTATTAATTTTCTTTAGTGAAAAATGTGTTTTTTTCAAGTATGATTTTGCTTTATTTACTGGATAACTTTCTACAACTATTGCCATAATATCTTTGTTTCTTAAAGAGACAGAAATTATTGATCCTTGGGGAAGAGGGGAATTATAAAAATAAGAAAGAATTTGCGATTCTTGGCGCGGAAGATTAGTTAAAGGTAAAACGTCAATAATAAACATATCCTGATATTTAAAATTACCATTAAAGATGGACCAAAATTTTTTATTCTTTAAAGTCACTTTGATAAAGTGGCGTATATTGAGCACCGCTTCTTTGAAGTTTACTTTCGAATAAAATAATTTTAGTGGCGAAAATTTCCAGCGGAAGATCTTCATTAATATAAGAAGCCGGTGGAATTTGTTTAATATCTTTAATTCGGGCCAAAGTAATATGAGGCTTCATGCTTCTATTGGTAATATGTAAATTAATATTGCTATATTTACTCAATTCTTTTTCTAAGGAGTCTTTGAGCAGTTGAAGATTTTTATTAGCTGGTCCTTCTATTCATACAAGACGTGGATGATGTGGATCTGGTCCATAATTAATATCTTTAAGTATAAAGGAGAAGGGTTTTGTTTTGGTAGTAATCACATTAATTGCTAGTGTAATATTTTTTAGAGATTCAGGCTTAGTGGCCCCTAAAAAAATTATAGTTAAATGAAGGTTATTTGGAGCTATTGGCCTGAAGATAAAAGAATCAAGCTTATTCTTTTGGTATTGTATTAGTTGGTTTTGGGGCCCTTGAGGAATAGGAATGGCTATAAAAAGACGATATCAATTGCTCATATTTAATATTTAGTGTTATTTTAGTATAGCATAAATAGTCAATAAATTTCAACTCTATCCTTATAGTAATATATGTCTAAATTTTTGTGTTTTATCTTAACAAGCTTGCATCTTAAGACCTTTTTATGCTATAATTATTTAGTACTTATAAAGGTTGCCCAGGTGGCGAAATTGGTAAACGCGTAAGACTCAAAATCTTATGATTTCCAAATCTTGTGGGTTCGAGTCCCACCCTGGGCACGAGTAGCGCGAATGCCTAGGGAACAAATCAACTGCTTGATTTATGTGAGGATGAGTGCTCTAAAAATTGTTTACTTTTAGTTATTTAATAACTAGCATTTTCCCTTTATAATATTTTCAATATTAAACTAAAATTAAATTTTTATGATGGCTAATTTAGATTATTCTTCTTTTTATTCAGAGCAACAAAATAATGAAACTTCTAATAACGGGGCGTCAAAAATAGTAGGAGATGTTCCTTTAGATAACTTTGATAATACATCTTGTCAACAACCCGACACTAATTCTTTGATTTTCTCTGAGATTAAAACTCCAGCAAACCTATTGGAACAAGGGGAATCAAAGATAACACCTTTATTGCCTAATGAGGGTATCATTGTCAAATCTTCAGAGGGCAGCTTGTTGGGTTCAAGTGATCCAGCATCTCAATTATTAGACAGTGATAATGCGGATAAATTAGAGCAAAAATCTAAAGTAAATTTGTTAACTTTGGATAGCCAAATTTTTCAGATAGAGACGGAAAAAATTAAACCAAATCCTTATCAACCACGTCGCGAATTTTCTCAGCAGGCCATTGAAGAGCTGGCAACCTCTATTAATGAGTATGGTATTTTAGAGCCCTTGATAGTTCAAAGAATTGAGAAGGAAACACCCAACGGAATAGACGTAGAGTATCAGTTAATTGCTGGCGAACGTAGATTAAGAGCTGCTCAATTCTTGGGTATGAAAACTGTGCCAGTAATTATCAAAGACATTAATAGCGAATCGTTAAATTTAGAAATAGCTTTAGTAGAGAATATTCAGAGAGAAGATTTAAATCCAATTGCTAAAGCAAAATCTTATATGCAATTAATTAATAAATTCGGTTATACCCAAGAAATGGTTGGTAAAAAAGTTGGTAAAAGTCGTGAAAGTATAGCTAATACTTTAAGATTGCTTCAATTACCTTTTGAGGCTCAAAAAGCATTAGAGGAAGGAAAAATTACTGAAAGTCACGCTAGGGCTATTTTACTTTTGCCCAATATGGAAAAGCAGAGGGCACTTTTGGGTGAGATTATTTCTAAGCAATTAAGTAGTCGAGAAGCTGAACAAATTAGCCGCCAATATTTAGCCAACTATGTACCCCATAAAAATGAAAACGTGCGGCAAAGATTGGGGGACTCGTTTAATCCTCAGGATTTGGAACTCAGAGAAAAATTAGAGTCAGTATTTGATACCAAAGTTTCTATTAAGAGAAAGGGAGATAAGGGAGAAATAGCAATTTATTTTAATTCCGATGATGAGTTAGAAAATATAGTAAATAAAATTAGCAAGTTCTCGCAAAAAATTATTGATCAAACAGCAGCAAATTTATAAAATTCTATTTGCTTTTCTACTAAAATTGTCGTATAATTCTAATTAGGATATTATTATGAAAGATACTCGTTTCTCAAAAATTTTTGTACCGGTAACGTGAATTCTATTGATAGGAGGTCTTATTATTTTAGCAAGCGCTTCCTCGGTGATTGGGCAGCAAAAATTTAATGATCCTCTTCATTTTGTTAAACAACAATTGGCATATATTGTCATCGCCGGCTTACCTGGTTTCGTGTTTTTCTCTTTTATTTTTGATCATAGAACATTGAAAAAAATTTCATTGTTTCTCTTTATTCTAAATATTATCTTTTTATTATTAACTTTTATTCCACAGTTTTCACTTCAAGCAGGCACGGCTTATAGATGAATAGTAGTAGGCCCAATTACTATTCAGCCTTCCGAATTTTTGAAAATTACTTTTATTGTTTTGGTAGCCGCCATTTTAAGTAATAAAAGCGAATCTGAGCTCAAAAGTTTTACTAAAACAACTTTACCATTTTTATGTTATTTAATTTTAATTGGGCTGATTCTTTTAAGTCAACCATCTACAAGTACCTTCATTTTACTGTCTTTAGTCGCTTTAGTTCTCTACTTTTATAGTGGTGCTTCTCTTAGCCATCTTATTATTGCAGGTATTATTTTGGCATTAGTTTTAGCTGTTTTTTTATTAATAGTGCCTCGTTTTCATTGCCGAGAGGGAGAAAATTGTGTTGACTATCGTATCAGGAGAATTCAAGCTTTTCTTAATCCTTCTAATAAAAATATCGCCGAGACTTATCAGCCTTATCAGGCAAAAATTGGTTTAGGTAGTGGCGGCTGGTTGGGTAAGGGATTTGGTCAATCACGCCAAAAATATAATTATCTGCCTGAGAGCTATACCGATACTGTTTTTGCTGTTATTGGTGAAGAATTTGGTTTTATTGGTTCATTTATTACTGTTATGCTTTATTTTTTATTTTTTTTAAGTGGTATTTCACTAGTAAGGAATAGTCAGAATTTATTTAGCTCTCTTTTGGCGTTAGGACTTATTAGCTGAATTACTATTCAGGCATTCATTCATTGTTTTTCGGCGAGTAGTTTGTTGCCTTTAAGTGGTACGCCGCTACCTTTTATTAGCTATGGTGGTAGTCTTATGACGGTGACTTTGTGAAGTTTGGGCATTTTAAACAATATTCGTCTTAAAAATCATTTATAATTAAATAAATTAAATAGAACGATTTTTATGAAATTTATTCAACCAAATTTGAAAATTAGAATAGTATTAACCGGAGGTGGTACTGGTGGCCATGTTTTTCCTCTAGTAGCAGTATTGCGAGAATTAAAAAAATATGTTCCTGATTTTGAGAAGCAGGAATTAAGCTTAGAATTTATTTATTTTGGTACTCCAGATTTTACACTTGACTATCTTAAACGGGAAGACATTCCTATCAAAGTAATTCATTCGGCGAAATTTTATAAAATCTCTAATTTTAATGATATTTTGCAAGATATTAAAAACTTCTTTTTGTTTCTTTGAAGCTTTTTTGAAACATTTTGATATCTTTTTGTTATAATGCCAGACGTGATTTTTGCCAAAGGAAGTTTTGCTTCTTTTCCCACTCTTTTTATTGCTACTTTATTTAGAATTCCCATTTTTATTCACGAGTCAGATAGTATACCTGGTAAGGTAAATAAGATGTTTTCGCGATTTAGTATTATGACTTTTATTTCTTTTGAAATTACCTCTCAATATCTTTTAACAAAGCGTTATTTATTAACTGGAAACCCCCTTAGAGGCTTCTTGAAGCCAAAAGAAAATGAAAATATAGATATAAAAATAGTGAAGCAATCTTTAGGGTTAGAGCCTAACAGAAATTGTGTTCTTGTTTTAGGCGGTTCTCAAGGGGCTGAAACTATTAATGATTTAGTATTAGACTCCTTACCTTTATTAATTAATGAAGTTGAAATTATCCATCAATCGGGCCCAAATAATTATGAGAGAGTGAGAAGGGAGGCTGAAGTAATGTTTAGGGAGTTTAATATTGATGAGCAATTTAAGCAATATTATCATTTAGTGCCATTTCTCGAGGAAAAGGATACACCTTCTTTAGACTCGCTACGCGATTGTCTTTTAGCAAGTGATTTGGTAGTTTCAAGGAGCGGGAGCGGTTCCATTTTTGAAATAGCCGCCTTTGGTAAACCAGCAATTTTAATTCCTTTACCTTGAAGCAGTCAAGATCACCAAACGTTAAACGCTCTAGAGTATAGTAAGGGTAATAGAGCAATAGTATTGGAACAAGCTAATCTTAAGGCAAGTATTTTTTCTGATACTATCAAAAATTTACTTCATGATCCGCAGAAATTAGAACTAATGTCTCAGAAAGCAAAAGAATTTGCTAAAGTTGATGCCGCTAATATTATTAGCGAGGAAATTTTAAAATTTATTGTAAATAAATATAGATAATAAATTAAATATTTTTAAAATTTAATATTTTAAATATGACACCAGATCCAAAAAATTCAAAAATTGAGAATCCCAGGGTAAGATTTGCTCCAAGTCCTACGGGCTTACTTCACGTTGGCTCAGCCAGAACAGCACTTTTTAATTTTCTTTTTGCAAGACATTATGGTGGCGATTTTATCTTAAGAATTGAAGACACAGATAAAGAAAGATCGAAAAAGGAGTATGAAGAAAATATCATTGAGGGATTAAGATGACTTCATCTAAATTGAGATGAGGGCCCAGATATTTTGGGAAAATTTGGTCCCTATCGCCAAAGTGAACGGAAGGAAATTTATAAGCAATATTTAAAAAAATTATTAGCTGAAAATCGGGCTTATTATTGCTTTTGTACAGAAGACGATTTAAAAGCTCAGCGGGAGGAAATGATTGCTAGCGGTACAGCGCCAAGATATAGTGGTCATTGTGCTGATTTACCTGAAGAATTAGTGCAGCAATATTTGAAAGAAAATAGGCCTTATACTATTAGATTTAGAATGCCCTCAGGTATAATAAGTTTTAAAGATTTAATTAGGGGTACAATTAAAACCGATCTCAGTTTGATTGGCGATATTATTATTGCTAAATCTTGAGACGAGCCTTTATATAACTTTTCTGTTGTAGTTGATGATTATTTAATGGGCATCACCCATATTATTAGGGGCGAAGATCATATTAGCAATACTCCAAAACAAATAGCTTTAATAGAAGCGCTTGGTTTTTCTTTACCCGCTTATGCTCATTTACCCTTAATACTTAATGAGGATAGAACAAAACTTAGTAAACGAGATAATTTAACTGTTTCTATTTCAGATTATCAAAAACAGGGCTATTTATGAGAAGCCATTGATAATTTCTTAGCTCTTTTAGGATGGCATTCTTCCTCTAATGAAGAAATATTTTCTTTGGATAGATTAATAAAAGAATTTTCTATAGAAAGGATTCAAAAAGGCGGCGCGGTATTCTTGCCTAATAAACTAAATTGGTTGAATAAAACTTATATAAACAAAAAGGATCCTTCAGAATTAACAAAGGAGGTTTTTAATTATGCTTGTGCTTTCGGTTTTCTTCAAAAGAAAGAGGGAAGTAATAATTTTGTTTTTTTGAAAAATCAGAAATTATATTCGGAAGAACAATTAATTAAATATTTTCAAATAGAAAAGTCACGAGTTAATACTCTCGCGGAATTTTTTGATGACAATTCTTTTCTTTTTAGAGACCTTCGGTATGACCCCGCCCTTCTTTTCTGGAAACAACAAAGCAAGGAAGATGTGAAAATTGTGCTTGACGAATGCTATAAAATATTGTATAATATTAATGAGACACAATTTAGTCAAGAAATGATTAAGGCTGTTTTTGATGTTTTAATTAAGAATAATACTCAATATAATCAAG
This sequence comes from uncultured Candidatus Saccharibacteria bacterium, assembly GCA_964651585.1. GTDB lineage: Bacteria > Patescibacteriota > Minisyncoccia > UBA6257 > JAKLIH01 > CAZYWI01. The sequence goes on from CAZYWI010000002.1 coordinate 20,835, forward strand.
ATAAAGGTTGAGTACTTTGGCCTTTAAGAGTAGCTCTATCAGGGTTAC
>CAZYWI010000003.1:0-20761 GCA_964651585.1 uncultured Candidatus Saccharibacteria bacterium
CTACTTTTCAAACATCTAATAATAGTTTTATTCCTAAGATTACTACCTTCCAACCAATTAATACCCAAAATCTCAATATCTCTACTAATACCTTTAAAGAAACAAACTTTCAAGCTTTTCAACCTAATATCAATACCTTATTATTAACTAATAATCAATTATCCCTTAATAATACCTTTAATTTAGTTAATCAAGCTAATATCAATAGTTTCCAATTACAAAGTAATCAATTAAAAACCAATGATAATATCCTAGAACCCCAAATTGCTCCTAAGCCTGATAAATTAAAGCCTAATTATCTTATTTTAGTTGTTAGGAATAGTGATAAAGCTCTTTATGATAATTATATTAAAGAAAGAGAGTTAGATTACAATATGAAAATAGTTTCCCTAGAGGAAAAAAATATTCCTAATTCTGCCATAGGGGTAAAAAGATTAATAAAAGAAACATATAATGCTTGAAAATTTACTTATTTAGCTTTGGATGAAAACATTGCCTATGGTGAGGCAGATGCAACAATTAATTCTAACTGTAGTTATTTTTTTAAAAATAGTTTATTAATTAAATCCGACGCCTTTTATACTAATTTAGATGATGATCCCCAATTTATTCCCGAAATTTATGTTGGCAGAATTACCAGAAGTTTTCTTAATACTCAGTGAAAAACAATGAACAATATTCGTGTAGAAATAGCTCTACCTTTTTATAGTTATGCTTATACGCCGCTCTGTACAGATATAGGTTGTAAGACGCGAGAATCATATCGAGGTCTAAATTTGGCTATTTTTGGAGAAGAGTTTAAAAAGATTGCTCAATCAAAAAATATAGATACCATAACTCTTTATGAACAAAGGGGTGATTGTTATGATAAAATATCTTCTGATTTGCAGTTAAATAAAATTAATTTTGAAAACGAATTAAATAAAAGTAATATTATTATTACCGCTTCTACTGGAGAACCCTTAGAATTTGGTTTAAAAAAATCATTTTTTCCTACTTCATATAATAATTTAGTTACCTCTGTATGAACCGATACTAATAAAGATGGTTTAGTTGATAATAATCAGTTAAACGAGCTTGCTTATGAAATATTTTATGATTTTAATTCAGCTATCTTGCCGCTAAAAAGAGTAGCTATTATGCCTCTTTTAAATAAGCCGCAATCTATCAATGGTTTTTATAATATTATTACGGCTATTGATAAAACTCATTTTAATGAGGATTTATATAAAAGAAATAGCGCCATCAAACAACTTTATGAATTTTCCCTAATATTTTTATGGCACAATCCTCTATGAAGTAGCAGTACCACTCTTACTTGGGATAAAATTATCTGGGCTGAAGTAACAAAATCATTTTTGCAAGGGTTTGAAATATCTAAAGCCTTGCAGAATAGTTTTAGCAGCTATACTTTTCAACAAAATGATTGAGATGCCCTGAACTATGGTCGCTATTGCGGCAGTTTAATATCTTATTTAGAGCTTAATTTATTTGGTCCTCCAGAAACAAAAATCTCAGATCTAACTACAATCAAATTGCCAAATTATTAAGCATTTTAAAAATAAGGCCAATTATGAGGTAAGAATAAGCTCAAGGTTTTATGCTATGGAAAAACAGGAAAAATTATAGAGTCTCTAAAAAGCCTAAGATTAAATTAAGAAAAAAGGTTATATCCCTCAATACTCAGGAGATTTAGCACAAATAGATGATCTTACTATTTATGAGCAAATATTTAAAGAGATAATAGCTACTGGTATGAAGTCAAGAATACCTTTTGTTTGAAATTATGCTAATCTATCTATCATTATCATCTAAGGATTTCCTAGATAAATTATTTAAATTATGTCTATTTTAATAACAAACTTTTAGATTATTTCTATCGGTATAATGTCGAAAGATTTTACTATACCCTTAATCAAAAGTCCTCTCTATCTTAACTAATTTAATACCCAAAAATCCAAGCTGCTATGAGCATATATAAGGACTTGATTTTTAAAAAGAAATATGCTATTATTAAATATGATAATCGGGGATGCTAGGCTTCGATAAAAAGTGTTCTTTAAATAATGCAAGCCAAGGAAGCTTTGTTACCTTGTAAATCATCAAAGCAAACATAATTGCCAACAAATTAGAACCCGCTTACGCTTTTGCGTAAAGGTTCTTCGGCAACCCTTAAAATTGACCCCTGATAGGTTTTAAGGTTATTAATCAGGGTGAGTTAGTCAAAAGCTGGGGTTGACTAATAATAAAATTATTCCAGCTCGAAAAGATTTGTTTTGTTTATTTTTTAAAATCTTTTCTAAAATTATAAAATAAACTAAGCTTGTAGAGTTATTTAAGGAAGCTTTTTAGACGTGGGTTCAATTCCCATCATCTCCACCATATATTTGAGAGGTCTAAAATAGCTTATATAATAATTTAAATTTATAATTATAAATGAGTTATAACCAAAGCTCGAAATCAAAATTTTATGAGCCCAAAGAGGTTAGATTAATTGGCTTAGATAATAAGAATATTGGAGTAGTAAGCTTTGAAGAAGCTAAAGAAATGGCGGTGCGAGAGCAGTGCGATTTAATTAGGGTGTCTGATAATGTTGTCCCACCCATTTATAAATTGGGAGACTTAGGAAAAATTAAATATTTAGAGGACAAAAAGAAAAGAAAGGAACAGAAAAAGTTAAGGAAAGATGTAGAAAAAACAATTAGGATAAATTTTAATGAGGGAATACACGATATGCAGGTTAAAGCAAAAAAAATCGACGAGTTCTTAGATGAAGGAAGAAGAGTAAGAGTGACTATTAAATTAGTTGGACGCGAAAAAACCCATCAGGATGTTGCTCTAAATAAGCTTAATGCTTTTATGTCTCTCATTAAAACTTCTTTTAAATATTTTCAAAACATCGAAAAGACACCATCGGGATTTGAAGCTATTATTATTAAAGATGAAAAGTAAGTATGTAAAATGAATAAAAATTTATTTGAGAAAAGACAAAAAATTACCAACAATAAAAAACGTCTATATAGAGCTGGGCATATGAGCCATACCACTGCTTTAGATAGGCCAGTAGTGAAATATCGTCGTAAAAAACCAAGGAAGGTGTATGATCCTTTATCTAAGAGATTAAAAAAAATTATTAATTAAAGATTATGGCAAGAGTAAAAGGAGGATTATCGTCACATAAAAGAAAAAAGAAGGTTCTTAAAGAAACAAAAGGATTCCGATGGGGTAGAAAATCAAAATATAGATTAGCACATACCGCTACTTTGAAGGCTGGTGTGTCAAGCTATAGAGGACGAAAAGAAAAAAAGAGAAATTTTCGTAAATTATGGCAAGTACAAATTAATGCCGCCTGTCATAATAATGACATGAATTATAGCAGGTTTATGCAATTATTAAAAGATAATAATATTAAACTAAATCGAAAGGTTTTAGCCGAGCTAGCAGTAAAAGAACCAGAAATTTTTCAGTCCATTTTAGAGTTGTTGAAATAAGTAAATAAGTAGATAGGTATAAAATAATTTTATAGTCATAAAATGGCGCCTTTAAAGCACCATTTTATTTTTATCTTGAACTCCAAATTTGTGTGGATCGCTGTATTTTAATTTATGTCGCTAATATTTTACAAATTTTGTTTGCATTCTTTGAAATTTTTTGATATAATCTAATAATAAGTTACAGTAAATAACTAATTGAAAATGGCATCTCAACATTTATTTGAAAAAAATGAGAAAGAGGGATTTACCTTAATTGAATCTATTTTGGCTATAGGTGTTTTGGTCGTAGGTATTTTAGGCGCTTTTATTTTGGTGGTAAGGTCTCTATCTAATATTCCTTTAATTCAATCTAGATTAATCGCTGCTAATTTAGCCCAAGAAGGAATTGAGCTTATTAGACAGAAAAGAGATAGTAATTGACTTCAGGGTCAGGATTGGAGAGCTGGTTTGGGCGACTGTGAATGTCAATCCGGTAGCCCAGTAGAAATTACTAACTGTCTTTTTGAAATTGATAGTAAAACAAGGCAGTTATCTAAATTTGATAGACACGATTATTTAAATTTTGATGAAGAGAGCGGCTTATATAGCTATGGAGGTGGAGAAGGTGCACCCTTTTATTTTAAGAGGAAAATTGAAATTTGCTATCCAGTAGAAAACAACTATAAAGAAATGAGAGTTAAAGTCACGGTGGATTGGCAAGTGAAGAAAAGTAATTTTTCCATTATTGTAGAGGATCATCTTTATAATTATTTTACTAATTCAGTTTTTTATTAGCCATTAAAATGATCTATAAAATGCATTTATGTTAGGGAAACATTTTTATAATAAAATTTATATTAGTAAGCAGGATAAAAAGCAGGCCTTTACTTTAGCAGAGGTATTGGTATCATTATTTATTTTTGTTATTATTGCCTCAATATTAATGCAGATATATGTTACTACTATCCGATCAGAACGCGTTGCTTATACTTTACTTCGCAATGAAAACATTATTCGCAACGTATTGGAAATGATAGGCCGCGATATTAGAATGGGACAAGATTTTGTAGTGGAGGATGATTCAATTAGCTTTAGCAGTTTTTATGATGGGTTTTATCATCAAATTATCTATCGTTATAATAGTGAATCAAATCAAATTGAAAAGAAAGAAGACGAAGGCGATTTTGTGGCTTTGACACCGCCAGAAATGGATATTCGAAGGTTTGGATTTTACGGTAATCAATTTGATACTATGGAGCATTTGAGTATTACTATTGTTTTAAATGTGACAGCTACAGTTTATAATCAGTCTTATCCTATTAACTTAGAGACAACGGTAACACCACGAGTATTAAACTTATAATAATATTTATTTTAGCATTTTAATCAAGCATTAATGATAAAAAATATTAAAAAAAATAAAAAAGCCCAAATTTTTTTGATGAGTGCTTTATTGTTAGCTAGTGCTTCAGCTCTAGGCCTTGCTCTAATTGGAGTTTATTTTAGAGATCTCAGACTCTCGTATGAAACAAGTGAATCTGTAAGAGCAATTTTTGCTGCTGATTCTGCAATAGAATGGAGGCTCTATGAATGGTTACACGAAGATGGAAGTTTAGCTCCCGTAATGTCTAACAATACTTCTTTTGATTTTCAAGAAAGCGAAAGAGAAATAAAGGCTACGGGCATTTCTAACGACGTTAGAAGAGGAATTATTATCTCTGGGAGTTTGTTGCAGTTTTAAATAATTTTTATCTATTGAACAAGAGATTTAACGTTTTAAATTTGCTTTAATATGCAAAACATCTCTAAGGAAGAAGCTAAAAAAAGAATAGAAAAGCTACGCGAACAAATTAATTATCATAATTATCTTTATTATGTTTTAGATAAACCAGAAATTTCTGATGCAGAATGAGATGCTATGTTTCATGAACTGCAAGAATTAGAGCAACAATTTCCCGATTTATTAACCCCCGATTCTCCTACGCAACGCGTAGGGGGAATGCCATTAAAATCCTTTAAAAAGGTAAAGCATAGTGTCCCTATGCAATCTTTAAATGACGTTAAAACTAAGGATGAATTTCAAGATTGGTACGAGAGAATTAAAAAATTATTACCCCATGATGCTCAACTTAATTTTTATTGCGAATATAAATTTGATGGTTTATCTATAACAACAATTTACGAAAATCAAAATTTTATATTGGGCGCTACTCGAGGCGATGGTATGATTGGTGAAGATGTTACCCAAAATTTAAAAACCGTTGCAACGGTACCCTTAAGATTTCTATCAGAAGAAAAAATTGAAGAGAGGCTTAAAGAATTAAAGGCTGATTACTTAATTCCCTCGGTTATAAAAAATCTTAATAAAAGAATTGAAGTTAGAGGCGAAGTGATTTTGACAAATAAAGAGTTTGAGCGGGTGAACAAGGAACAAGAAAAATTAGGTTTGCCTCTTTATGCTAACCCCAGGAATCTTGCCGCGGGATCTATAAGACAATTAGACCCTAAAATTACCGCTAGACGGCACTTGATTTTTGTTGCCTATAAACTTGTTACTGATTTGGGTCAAAAAACCCATGAAGAGGAACATAAAATTATAGAGGCTTTAGGCTTCAAAACCTATAATCAGGCAAACCGTTTGGCTCGTAGTTTAGACGAGGCCTTTAAGTTTTATGACGATATTTTAGCAAAAAGAGAAAATCTTTCTTTTGAGATTGATGGAGTTGTGGTTATTTTAAATGACAATAAACTTTTTGATTTACTGGGGAATATAGGAAAAGGACCCCGAGGTGCCATTGCTTTTAAATTTCCTGCCCGTGAGAATATTACCATTGTAGAAGATATTAAAGTTCAAGTGGGTAGAACAGGTATTCTAACGCCTGTGGCTTTTTTAAAGCCAATACAAATTGGTGGGGTAACTATTACAAGAGCCACCCTTCATAATAAAGAGGAAATTAAACGATTAGGATTAAAAATTAAAGATCATGTTGTTGTAATTAGGGCTGGTGACGTTATCCCCAAAATTATCAAGGTTTTAAAAAATTTAAGGACCGGAAGGGAAAAAGAATTTGAGATGCCCAAATTTTGTCCATTTTGTCGTACTAAGCTTGTAGAAGAGGAATCAGGAATTTTAATAAGATGTCCCAATTTAAAATGTCCGGCTCGTTCTCAAGAATCTCTTATTCATTTTGTTTCAAAACATGGCTTTGATATCAAGGGCTTGGGGCCAAGATTATTAAAAAAATTTGTTGATGAACACTTGATTGTTGATCCAGCTGATATTTTTAGTTTAGAAGAAGGGGATTTAAAGGTATTAGAAAGATTAGGAGAAAAATCAAGTCGCAATATTATTAAGGCGATTGAAAATTCTAAACAAATATTATTGGAAAAATTTATTTTCGCCTTAGGTATTCCTTTAGTTGGAGAAGAAGCGAGTCGTGAAATAGCCAAAAAAATAAAATCTTTAGGAAGTATTAAAACCCCGAACGATGTTTTAAAAATAGCCAAGAAATTAAAATATAATGATTGAAACTCACTTTATGATTTTGGCCCTAAAATTAGCCAAAGTATTCTTAATTATTTCTCCAACCCTAATACTGAAAAGTTATTCAATAAATTCACAGAGAGGGGCATAACTATAGAGACAGAGGCTAAAATACCAAAGAGCAAACAAAAGCTCGCAGGGCTAAAGTTCGTTTTTACTGGAGAGCTAAAATCAATGAGCCGAGAAGAAGCTCATCAAAAAGTATTAGATTTAGGCGGTATACCCAAGGAATCAATTTCAAAAGATATTGATTATGTAGTAGTCGGCGAAAAACCAGGCAGCAAATATGAAGAAGCAAAAAAATTAGGTCTGAAGATAATTAACGAAAGCGAGTTTATTAATTTAATAAAAGAATAAAATGATAAGCGAAAACGAAATTAAACATCTCGGAGAATTAGCGAGGTTAGAAATAAGTGATCAGGAGATTAAAGATTTAACATCAGATTTGGAACAGATTTTATCTTATGTGAATGTGTTAGAAGAGATAGATGTTGCCGCTATTAAGCCATGGCAATCTAATAATTTACAAGCTAATATTTTGAGAGATGATGTGGAAAAAGACGCTTTGGTCGAGAATCAAAACTTAATAGCAAGAGCGCCCCAAAGTAAAGATAATTATTTTGTGGTTCCCCCAATATTTGAATAAATAATATTATAATGATTAAAGAGATAAAAAATAGTTTAATAAAAAAAGAATATAGCTGTTGTGAACTAATCACGCAGACCTTTGATAAAATTTTAAAAGAAGACCGAAAGATTAATGCCTTTATTAGTTTAAGGAAAGATGATGCTTTAAAAGAGGCAAAAGCAGTTGATGAAAAAATTCAGCGTCAAGAGAATCTCAATATATTAGAAGGTATACCCTTTGGCATCAAAGACAATATTTTGGTTCAGGGATTAAGAGTAACGGCTGGATCAAAAATTTTAGAGGATTATATTGGGCCTCTTGATGCCACGGCTATCAAGAAGATTAAAAAAGAGGGGGGTATTATTATTGGAAAAACTAATCTTGATGAATTTGCTATGGGTTCTTCAAATGAAACTTCGGCATTTGGCTCAGTTCATAATCCTCATAGTTTAGATAAAGTATCCGGCGGTTCATCAGGAGGGTCTGCCGCTGCGGTGGCTAGTGATTTTATATCCGCAGCCTTAGGATCTGATACTGCTGGCTCAGTACGCCAACCGGCAAGTTTTTGCGGCGTAGTTGGTTTTAAACCAACCTATGGTGCTATTTCTCGATTTGGTTTAATTGCAATGGCCTCTTCTTTAGATGTCATTGGTATTTTAGCAAAAAGTGTTGAAGATGTTGAGTTAATTTTTAGAAGTATTAGAGGCCGAGATGAATATGATGCTACTAGTGTTGATGTGCCAGATTTTAAAGGTGCCATTGATTTTAAAAATTTAATTATTGGAGTACCCAAAGAATATTTTACCAATGGTATTGATGAGGAAGTATTAGCAGCAATTAAAAAAGTTATTTCTCAATTAGAGAAGGAGGGCACAAAAATACAAGAGATTAATTTGCAAACAACTAAATATTGCTTACCTTGTTATCATATTATTATGCCTGCTGAAGTCAGTGCTAATTTAGCGCGATATGATAATGTTAGATATGGTTCAAGCTTTTTAGAATTGCAAAACCAATTAGGTATCAGCTCTTTAAGAGATTTGTATTTTAAAACCCGAGGTAAAAAATTAGGCAAGGAAGTAAAAAGGCGCATTCTTTTAGGTACTTATGTTTTATCAAAAGGCTATTACGATGCTTATTATAATCGGGCTCAAAAAGTGAGAAGTATTATCTGTGATGATTTCAACGACGCTTTTCATAAAGTTGATTTTATATTAACTCCGACTACGCCAACAACCGCTTTTGGTTTTGGAGAAAAGACAAAAGATCCAGTGGCTATGTATTTATCGGATATTCTTACTGTGTCCGCTAACTTAGCTGGGATTCCCGCTATTAGTTTACCTTTAAGTCGAGATTCTCATAATTTGCCTATTGGTCTCCAGTTAATTGGTAAAAGCCTTGATGATTCCAGATTATTAGAAGCATCAAAATTATTAGAAAATTTAATAAATTATCAATAGCAATGAATAGTCGCGATATATTTCAAAGCCTAAATCTGAGCTTTAATTGATTATCGTTATTAATTGTGCTGAGGCTTATTGGCACTATTGTCTCCATTATTTTATTTTGTGGTATTATTTATTTAAGTTATAAATTAATTAAGGCAACTAAAGTTGTAGATCATTTTAAAGTAATGCTTTCTCCATCAAAATTGAATAGTCAAAGTATTGAAAGATTTATTAATCATATAAAAAAACGATTGGGAGAGGATAATCCTTGGTTATGAAAATTAGCACTCGTTGAAACAGAAAATTATTTTGATAAAACCTTAGAAGAAATGCGCATTAAGGGAAAAACTTTAGAAGAAAAGTTGACACATATTAATTCAAAGTTTTTGCCCAATGTAAATACCATTAAAGAAGCGCATTTGATAATTAAGGAGATTCTGGATATTGATAATTATCCTTTAGAGAAGAACGAAGTAGAATACATCATTAATATTTTTCTTCAAGGTCTTAAATATTTACAAAATTTGTAATAAATTTAATATTTGCTTAAATTAATTTTATGTCAGTACTTTTAACTGCTTTACAATATTTGGTATTGCTATTCTCGCTTATTTTGCATGAGGTGGCTCATGGTACTATGGCTTTAAGTTTGGGTGATACCACAGCTAAAGATATGGGTCGCTTAACTTTTAATCCTTTAAAACATTTGGATCCCGTGGGGTCAGTTTTAATGCCGATTTTTACTTATCTAATTTCCTTAGGTAGGTTTGCTTTTGGTTGAGCTAAACCAGTGCCCTTTAATCCTTTAAATTTTAAAAATCCCCTCAGAGATACAGCTCTTACAGCAGCTGCCGGGCCCTTAGCTAATTTTGCCTTAGCGGCTCTTCTTTCTTTGGTAGTTAGGTTTAGAGCAGCATTCCATTTAAGCGGCGCTGCTTTAGAATTTATTCAGTTAGCAATTTTAATTAATTTAGTTTGATTTGTTTTTAATTTAATTGTCATTCCACCCTTTGATGGTTCGAAAATTTTATTTTATTTTACCAAAGGTTCTAGCTTAGAAAAGTTTCTTTATCGTTATAGTCTACCCTTACTTCTTATTATTCTTATTTTTGGTTCGGACTTTGTGGTTTTTATAGCTTCAATCATTTTTAAATTTTTAACAGGTATACCAATACCTTTATAGGTCCACGTTCGATGCGTTGGTAGTTAGGTTAGATAGGGGTTGAATGAAATAGAAATTTTTGTTAAGATAGGTATAGTAAATTACGAAAATGTCTAAGAAAAACAAAAATCGCAAAGAGGTAATTGATAAAAAGCCAATAATTCAAAATCCTTTCACTCTGTTAGCCCAGGAGGTGAAAAGGGGTTTATGATCTATTTTATTTTTTTGTTTAGCCTTGATTTTGATTTTAGCGTCTGCCAATCAGGCTGGCCCAAGCGGCAGAGCTATTTACTTTAACTTATTTAAGCTTTTCGGCTTGGGTTATTTTCTTTTACCTTTAATTTTAATTATCATTGCTATTTATTTGCTTAATAATAGAGGCAATAATAATGTTAAAAACTCTCTAATTTTTTGGGGATCAATTTTAATTATTTTGAGTGTTTTAGGATCTATTGAACTCGTTATGCCCAAGAGGGGAGGATATTTAGGAAGAATTGCTAGTTCAGTAGCTCTGCCTTTTGGTAAGATTGCTGGACTCATTATTTTGATAAGTATTTTTATTAGCGGTATTTTAATCACTTTTCAAACGCCTCTCAGTTTTTCTTTTTTGAAAAAATGATTAGGAAAAAAACAATCCTCTCTTGAAAAAGTAACTGTGGTAGCGCCCGAGGAATCTAAAAAAGGGCCAGTTCCTCAATCTATTTTGAGTAATGAAGAGAAAGAAGAAGAATCAAAAGTTGCTCCTCCTAAACCAACTAAACCAACAAAGGAAATTGATATGCTCTCGCTGAAAAAATTATCTAATTATAAATTACCTCCTTTAGACTTACTGGATAACGAAGCGGGTAAACCAAGTGTTGGCGATGTTAGGGCTAATGCTAATATTATTAAGAGAACATTACAAAATTTTGGCATTGATGTGGAAATGGGAGAAATTTCTATTGGCCCAACCGTAACTCAGTACACGCTAAAACCAGCTGAGGGAGTGAAGTTATCGCGAATTACTTCTTTAAGTAATGATCTATCTTTAGCTTTAGCGAGTCATCCCATTCGTATAGAAGCCCCTATTCCTGGTAAATCATTAGTGGGTATTGAAGTACCAAATAAAGCTGTGGCTTTAGTCAAACTGAGAAATCTTTTAAATACTGAGGAATTTCAAAAGTCTAATCGAAATCTTCTTTTTCCCTTAGGCCGGGATGTTTCTAATAAACCTTTTTATGTTGATATTACTTCAATGCCCCATATGTTAATCGCTGGCGCCACTGGTTCTGGGAAATCTGTTTGTATTCATTCGATGCTTATTTCTTTGCTTTTTCGTAATTCCCCCCAAATGCTTCGACTCATTTTAATTGACCCTAAAAGAGTAGAATTATCTCATTATGATGGCATTCCCCATCTTTTAACTCCAGTGATTACTGATTATAAAAAAGTGTTGCCAGCTTTGCGTTGAGCTATTCAAGAGATGGATAGGCGATATAATTTATTGTTATCAAATCAAAGTCGGGATGTCGTTAGCTATAATGAAAAAATTTTGAAAAATCGTAACGAACAAGAAAAAGGAGTTTTACCTTACATTGTAATTGTTATTGATGAATTAGCAGATTTAATGATGCAGTATGGGAAGGATATTGAGGCGGCTATTGTGAGACTGGCACAAATGGCGCGCGCTACAGGCATTCATTTAATCATTTCTACTCAAAGGCCATCAGTTGAAGTGATTACCGGTTTAATCAAAGCTAATATTACCAGCAGAGTAGCTTTTCAAGTGGCTTCTCAAATTGATTCGCGCACCATTTTAGATTGTCAAGGAGCAGAAAAATTATTAGGTCATGGTGATTTGCTTTATTTGGCTCCTGAAACTTCTAAACCAAAACGTTTACAAGGTGCTTTTGTTTCTGAGGAAGAAGTCTCGCGAGTAGTCTCTTTTATTAGAAATGAAGATATTGATATCTCTCCTGATGTTTCTTTAGAGAATTCTCTGAAAGAAAATAAAAATAGCGATAATGCGTCTGCCATTGATTTGGAGGAATATAGTGAGGAAGAAGACCCCCTCTATGATGAAGCCCTTGATGTTATAAAACATTTTAGAAAAGCTTCGGCCTCGCTCTTACAGAGGAGACTCAAAATTGGTTATGCTCGTGCTGCTCGATTGCTTGATATGTTAGAAGAGAGAGGAGTAATCGGGCCAGTTGATGGAGCAAAACCTCGAGAGGTATATTTGCCCGAGAGTGAAGAAGAACATTTTGATGAATAAATATTGATAAGTAAGATTTAAGCTTAATGTCAAATCAAAATAATAATGTCATACATTTAGGTTGGATTTTAAAAGAGAGTCGAGAAAGCAAAGGCATTACTTTAAAAGAAATGTCGCAGAGAACTAAGATTCAACCTCAACTTTTAGAATATTTAGAAAACGGACAATTAGAAAAATTGCCGCCTAAAATTTTTATTAGGGGCATAATTTCGAAATACTGTGATATTTGTGATTTAGATAAAAATGAGGTTTTACAGAAGTTTGATAACTATTTAATAGAAGATAAAGCAGAAAAGAAAAAAAATCGCTATAATCATAAAAATAATCAATTTCAATTTCACTATAATTTGAATAAAATAATCTCAGTTTGCTTTATTGCACTCGCTGTTATTTTTATTGGTATTCATATGTTTTTGCTTATCGCTCCTCCTTCAATAATAATTTTTTCTCCTCCAAAAGATTTACATGTTAATCGCCCCTATATTGAAATTGTAGGCAAAGTTAGTCGGGCTAAGTTACTCTTCATTAATCAAAAAAGCGTTAATTACCGAAAAGATGGTGAGTTTTCTTATACTTTAGCTTTGGAAGAGGGAATTAATAATATAGAAATCACAGCTCAAAATAATGCCGGTAAAATAACTACAGTAATAAGGAAAGTTATTTATCAGCGTTAATAATTAATTAGCCATATATAATGAAAAATATTTGAAAAAACCCTTTAGTTTTGGTTGTATTTACTTCTTTAGTTTATCTTTTGCTTCTTGTTTTTGGGCGCTCAGCAATATATTACAAATTATTCAGAACATCTTATTGGGGAGCAGCTTTAGAATTTATCATTTGGGCCATACCTTTAGTGATATTTTTAATAAAGTCTTCTTGAACAAACTGAAAGAAATTTTGATTTTCTGCTCTTTTTTTCATTCTGATCATATATTTGGCTCGTCTTCTGCGCTCAATATTTATAGGATATGCCATTTTAGTGTTTTGATGAATCCCCTTAATGTATTTTACCGTTTTTTATGCTTTAAAAATTCCCGATAAAATAGTCAAACGATTTTTCATTTTTTCTTACTTATTATATGCAATTAGTTTTTGTATTGTTCCTTGTGTTATTGAATCAATTAAACAGGAGTGAGAGTTAGAAGGGTTGGTAATTTATTTTTTATTTTTTATTAATTTAATAATTCTTGGCGTAACTAATTATTTTGTGAATAGCCGTATTAGCGGGAAACTCAGAAATTTTATTTTTATTACTTTATCCTTTTTTCTTACTTTTTATACCTCTGTATCTATTTTATCTACATTGTTATATTAGCTTTGACCTCTAAAGCATCCTAATACAAGTGTCAGTACCACTAAGACGGACTTAGACGGGTTAGAATTGGGCTGATCGGACGATAGCGGATATATGCGGAGATACATGAATGAGATATAGACTTATTAATATATTTAGACGTCAAGATTGATATAAATTTTATGATAATAAATCTGTAATTAATGGGAATAAAAAATCGAAGATAAAAGGCCGGTAAAATTAAGAGTTCAAAGTTAGTAATTAATGGCTGCTTTTATTGCTTTTTGTTCTTTTTTGTGCTATATTATAAATAAGCTATTAATTTGAAACTTTTAATTAATAGTTGTTGATTTACAACTTTAAATTATTAAATTATGAAACAAACAAAAATTGAAACTAAGAGGCATTCTTTAGCTCACATTATGGCTCTCGCCTTACAAAGATTATATAAGGACGTGAAGTTTGGTGTTGGTCCGGATATTGAGATGGGTTTTTATTATGACGTTGAGCTAGCAAAAAAGTTGAATCCTGATGATTTGAACAAAATCGAAAATGAAATGAGGAAAATTATTAATGAAAATTTGTGTTTTATAAAAGTTGAGTTGCCGCTTAAAGAATCTCTTGATTTATTTAGAAAATTAAATCAGTCTTATAAAGTTGAATTGCTTAAAGATATTCAAAAATATGGCACGACAGAAACAAAAGAAATTAAGAAACAACAAAAAAGGCCTAAAATTAAAACTGTTACTATTTATATTTTAGGTGATAACGAAAGTGTAAAACGAATAAAAGGTATGAAAAAAATAAGCAAGAATGATTTATTAAAGTTGAAAGATAAAATTTTTATTGATTTGTGTCGTGGCCCGCATATTAAAAATACCAAAGAAATTTCGGAGGATTCGTTTAGCTTAATTAATATTTCTGGAGCTTACTGAAGGGGTAGCGAAAAAAATAAAATGTTGCAAAGAATTTATGGTGTTGCTTTTGCTGATAAAAATGAGTTGAACGAATATTTAAGCATGATTGATGAAGCTAAGAAGCGAGATCATCGCAAGCTTAATGAGGTTTTAGATTTATATGGTATTTATGATGAAATAGGCAGTGGTTTGGTTTTATTTCATCCCAATGGAGCAATTATTAGAAAAAACATTGAGGATTTTTGAAAAGAAGAACATTTAAAAAGAGGTTATCAGTTAGTTTATACTCCTCATATTGCCAACATTAATTTATGAAAAACTTCGGGACACCTGAGCTTTTATAAAGAAAGCATGTTTCCTCCAATGTATGATGAAAATATTACTTTTCAGTTAAAGCCAATGAACTGTCCTTTTCATATTGCTATTTTTAAATCAAAAGTGCATTCTTATAAAGAGTTGCCCCTTAGATATGGAGAAATAGGTACTGTTTATCGCGAAGAAAAATCAGGAGTAGTTCAGGGATTGTTTAGGGTAAGAAGTATTAGTCAAGATGATGCTCATATTTTTTGCAGGTCTTCGCAATTAAAAGATGAGATTGTTAACATTATTGAGCTGGCTAAGTTTATGATGAAAACTTTTGGTTTTCAAAATTATGATGTCTGTTTATCAACAAGACCGGATAAATATATCGGTTCAGTAAAGTTGTGAGATAAAGCCACTAAAGCTTTGAAGTATGCCTTAGAATCAATGGAAATGCCTTATACAATTGACAAAGGCGCTGGCGCTTTTTATGGACCGAAAATTGATATTGTTTTGAAAGATGCTTTAAATCGAGGTTGACAAGGGCCCACTATTCAGCTTGATTTTAATTTACCAGAAAAATTTGACGTGACATATGTCAACGAAAAGGGTAAGAAAGAAAAAGCCGTGATGATTCATCGAACAGTTTTGGGATCAATGGAAAGATTTCTGGGCTGTTTAATTGAACATTATGCTGGAGCGTTTCCTCTTTGGTTGGCTCCTACGCAGCTAATTATTTTACCAGTTGGAAAGCAATCGTTATCTTATGCTCAATCGATCGAAGCGCTTTTAAAGAGCAAGTCTTTTAGAGTAGAATTGGAATTGAATAATGAAACGCTTTCTAAAAGAATTCGCGATGCCGAGCTGAAAAAAATTCCTTATGTTGTTGTTATTGGCGAAAAAGAAGAAGCTCATAATATTATTGCTGTTAGAGAAAGAGGCACGGGCGATCTAGGAGCTTTTTCTGTCCAAGATTTTATCGAACGTTTACAAAATGAAATCAATAATAAAACAATAAAATAACATTTCATAATTATGAAATATAATCACCAGAAAATAGAAAAAAAATGGCAAAAAATTTGGCAAAAACAGGGCTATAAAGATTTTCGGGCCGTGGATTTTTCTAAGAAGAAGAAAATTTATTTGCTTTCAATGTTTCCTTATCCTTCGGGAGAAGGTTTGCATGTTGGGCATGTTGAAATGTATACTGGGCCAGACATTGTTAGCAGATATTTACGCCATCAAAATTATAATGTGCTACAGCCGATAGGCTATGATGCTTTTGGATTGCCTGCTGAACAATATGCTATCAAAAATAATATTAGCCCCAAAGAAGCAGTGGACCAGAATATTAAGAATTTTGAGAGACAATTTAAAATGATGGGTTTTAGTTATGATTGGGAGAGAGTAATTAAAACAACCGATCCTAATTATTATAAATGGACTCAGTGGATTTTTTTAAAACTCTATGAAAAAGGTTTAGCTTATGAAGCAGAGGCGCCAGTGAATTATTGTCCACAATGCAAGGTTGTTTTGGCTGATGAAGAAGTTGAGGACGGAAAATGTTTTCGTTGTAATACCGAAGTAGAAAGGCGTTATATTAAACAATGAATGCTTAAAATCACTGCTTATGCTGAGCGTTTATTAAAAGATCTGGATTTGTTAGATTGGCCAGAAAATATTAAGGTAATGCAGAAAAATTGAATTGGCAAATCAGAAGGTTATGAAGCGCCTTTTAGAGTATTGGATCATAGTTTAGAAATTAAGGTTTTTACTACGCGGGTTGATACCATTTTCGGAGCTACTTATTTAGTTTTGGCGCCTGAAAATCCTTTAATCTCTGAAATTACAACTTTTGATCAAAAAGATGTAGTTAAGGAGTATATTGCAAATGCGCTGCGTAAAAGTGAATTCGAGAGACAAGCTATAAACAAAGAAAAAACCGGAGTTTTTACTGGTGCTTATGCTATTAATCCAGCTACTCATAATAAAATACCCATTTGAATATCTGATTATGTTTTAAGTAACTATGGGACGGGCGCGATTATGGCGGTGCCGGCACATGATGAAAGAGACTTTGAGTTTGCTCAAAAATTTCATTTGCCAAAAATAGTAGTGATCAAACCCGAATATTCTGGAGATAATAATTCAAAAATTTATACCGGAGAAGGTATACTTGAAAACTCCGGTCCTTTTGATGGAAGAAAAAGTCGCGAGGTTAAAGATAAGATTGCTTTGTATGTTGGTGCAAGAAAAAAGATAAATTATAAATTAAGAGATTGAGTATTTTCTCGTCAGCGTTTTTGAGGAGAGCCGATTCCTGTTATTAAATGTTCTCAGTGTGGCATTGTGCCATTAAAAGAAAAAGACTTACCCTTGCGTTTACCCGAGATTAAAAAATATAAAGTAGCCGGAGAAGCAGAATCACCTTTGGCTCAGATTCCTTCTTGAGTGAATGTCAGATGTCCTAAATGCCATAACGAGGCCAAGAGAGAAACAAATACTATGCCTCAATGGGCAGGTTCATCTTGATATTATTTGCGTTATCTTGATCCAAAGAATAAAAAACAACTGGTTGGCTCCAAAAAAGAAAAATATTGAATGCCTGTTGATATCTATGTTGGGGGAGTCGAACATGCAGTGCTTCATTTGCTTTATGCTCGTTTTTGGCACAAATTTTTATATGATTTAG
This sequence comes from uncultured Candidatus Saccharibacteria bacterium, assembly GCA_964651585.1. Taxonomy (GTDB): domain Bacteria; phylum Patescibacteriota; class Minisyncoccia; order UBA6257; family JAKLIH01; genus CAZYWI01. The sequence goes on from CAZYWI010000003.1 coordinate 17,713, forward strand.
GTTATGTTTCTACACCTGAACCGTTTATTAAATTAGTTAATCAAGGCTTAATTTTGGGTGAGGACAATGAAAAAATGTCTAAATCGCGTGGCAATGTAATTTCTCCTGATAAAATAGTAAGTGAATATTCGGCCGATGTTTTGCGAATGTATACAATGTTTATGGGTGCTTTTGGTGATATTAAACCTTGACATTCCAAGAATCTTATTGGCATTAAAAGATTTTTGCAAAGAGTTTGAGATTTTTATGATAGAAAATATAGCGAAAAGAAGCAAAAAAATGTTAAAAAGATTAAAGTAGAAAAAATGAAAAAAGTTGATTTAAAAGAGTTGGAATCTTTAAGGCATCAAACAATTAAGAAAGTATCAGAAGAAATAGAAAGTTTTAAGTTTAACACCGCCATTAGTCATTTAATGGAATATCTTAATGCTCTTTGCAAAAATGAAAAAGCCATTCAAGAATTGCCCAAAGATCATTTTGAAACTTTAGTTATTTTGCTTCATCCCTTTGCGCCGTTTATGACTTCAGAAATTTGAAGTACTTATTTAAAGCACAAAAGCAGTTTAGAATTAGCAAAATGGCCAAAATATGATGCTAAATTAATAATAAAAAATCAGGTCGCTATTATAGTTCAAATTAATGGTAAAGTGAGAGCTGATCTAGAGATGCCCTTAAATAGTAGTAAGGAAGAGGTAGAAAAGGCAGCATTAAAGATTGATAAAGTCAAAAATTATTTAGGAGAAAAAAGTATTCGTAAGGTAATTTTTGTACCTAATAGATTAATTAATTTTGTAATTTAAATTAAATTTTCTTTAAGGTCGCGTTTTAATTTAATCTTTAAATTTATTAATATGGTGATTATTATTTTGATTCTTTTAATTGTGTGATTTGTAGTTTCTTACAATAGTTTAATAGCTAAAAAATATAGAGTTAAAGAGGCGGCCTCGGATATTTTAGTACAATTAAAGCGGCGTTTTGATTTAATTCCTAATTTAGTGGCAGTAGTAAAAGGTTATGCTAGTCATGAAGCTGAAACATTGGAAAAAATTACCGCAATGCGTTCGCAGTTTAATGAATCTAAAAATATTTTGGAGGCAGATAAGATTAACAAAGAAATTAGCAAAGATATTAAAAATGTTTTAGTAAGTGTGGAAGCGTATCCCGAGTTGAAAGCTAATGAAAATTTTTTGGAGCTCCAAAAAGAGCTTTCTGACACAGAAAATAAAATTCAGGCAAGCCGTAGATTTTATAATAATGCGGTTAAGGAATATAATATTGCGATTCATGCCATTCCAACTAATATCATTGCTTCTTTATTAAAATATCAAGAAGAACCTCTTCTAGAGATAGCAGAAGAAGAAAAAGAAAATGTGAAAGTGAGCTTTTAACCTCGAGTGTTAAATTATCATCCTAGTTCATGCCGAGATAGACAAAAATAAGGAGTATAAGACTAAAGGATTGAGCATTTTAAAAGAGGAGTAAAATTGTACTTCGATCTTATTTTGTACAAGAAGTAATTATTATAATTTTGGTACGTACGGCCGTACGTACTAAATGTATGCACAAAAATATTTTAATAGTTTTATTATTTGTGTCTCGTCTGTATTAATTAACGTTTTATCAAATTGGATATTTGTCATTTTATTTTTCTGCTGTTTATTTTTGTTATTTAATATTTATTTTAATTTAATATCATGACTTTATATACTCAACAAAGTAAAAATATTAAAAAAACTTGGTTATTAATCAGCACCTTTTTAGTGTTAATTATAGCTTTGGGCTATTTATTGTCTTACTGGTTTGAAAGCAGTATTCCTTTATGAATTGCCGTTATTTATTCTACTATTTCGAGTTTTATCAGCTATTGATACTCAGATAAAATTATTTTAAGTATTTCTCATGCTAGACCCGCCTCAAGAAAAGACTATTTTGATTTGTATAATATTGTTGAGAATTTATCGATCGCAGCTGGTTTACCGATGCCAAAAATTTATGTAATGAATGAAAAATCTCCCAATGCTTTTGCTACGGGTCGAGATCCTAAACATGCAGTGGTTTGCGTTACTTCTGGTCTGCTAGAAATTTTAGATAAATCTGAATTGGAAGGAGTAATTGCTCATGAGTTATCTCATATTGGTAATCGTGATATTTTATTATCAAGTGTCATTGTTGTTTTAGCTAATATTATTGCTTTGATGTCAAGGTGGTTTTCTCAAAGTATGTTTTTAGGTGGGGGACGAGATGATGATAACGGTGGTTTGGGTTTATTAGGATTAATTTTTGCTTTATTGGCAATTATTTTTATACCCCTAAGTGCGACACTAACACAATTAGCCATATCGAGAAAACGCGAATTTTTAGCCGATGCCTCGGGTGCCTTGCTTACTCGTTATCCCGAAGGTTTAATTTCTGCCTTAGAGAAAATTGATAATTCAAATATTCCACTTCGTTATGTTTCTAATACAACTCGATCTCTTTTTATAGCTGATCCCTATAAAAAGAAATCAATGTCTTGGTTTCAAAAAATTTGATTAACTCATCCGCCTGTTGAAGATAGAATTAAAGCATTAAAAAGTTTGAATATATAAAAGTTAACAATTTTTTGTTAATAAATCTCTAAGAATAAGAATATGAAAAAATCTATTTGAATTATAGCTCTTTCTCTAATTATTATAATTGTAATAATTTTTTTTATTGCTATGGCTATGCAGGGCTTTTCCCCAATTGAATTATTAATAGATTTACTAGACATATTAATATACTGTTTGCCTGTATTAATTCCTATAGCGCTTAATATTTATTTTATCATAAAAATTTTTCTTACAGTATGAAAAAATAAAAATAAACCGATCAAATGATTAGTAATATTATCAATTATTTGTTTTGCGGTTTATATAATACGTCTTATTGCAAGCTGAATAACACCAAATCTAGATATGTCGGGGGTTGTGATAATACCGATTCTTTTTATTATCTCTGGTATTTTTTATTTTGTATATTTTATATCGTCTAAGGCTATAAATTCTGTTGGCTGGAATATTGCATTGGG
>CAZYWI010000004.1:0-20145 GCA_964651585.1 uncultured Candidatus Saccharibacteria bacterium
ACACATTTTGAGCAAAAATCCAACATCTTTTAGTGTTTTGACGGGATTCGAAATTTTGATTTAAAATTTAAATTAGTAAGCTTCTTAATTCCTCTGGATTTGGTGAATATAACTCTGCTGTTTCCATGGCGATTTCTCTCTTTCTCACTAAATCGGCTAAAGATCTATTTAAACTGGTCATCCCTTCTTTAACTCCAGTTTCAATAACTAAATCAATCTGATAGGTTTTATTTTCTCTAACTAAATTACGACTCGCGGTATTCATTAAAAGAACTTCACAAGCCGGAATTCTTCCGCCACTAATACGCGGCACCAATCTTTCTGAAATAATACCTAGTAACACTGCAGCTAATTGGGCACGAATTTGACTTTGCTGAGCAGAAGGAAAACTATCAATAATTCTATCAAGAGTTTGTGCAGCTGAATTGGTATGCAAAGTAGAAAAAACTAAATGGCCAGTTTCAGCAGCAGTTAAGGCAATGGCCATTGACTCAGCATCACGCATTTCACCAATCATTAAAACATCGGGATCTTGACGCAATGATGCCCTAAGACCATTGGAAAAATTTAAGGTGTCGCCTCCAACTTCTCGCTGACTAATTAAAGCTCGGTCAGGAATAAATAAATATTCTACTGGGTCTTCAATAGTAATAATGTGATCCATACGCTTATGATTTATTTCATCAATCATTGCCGCTAAAGTGGTAGTTTTACCATGCCCAGCTGGACCCACTACTAAGATGAACCCCTGATTATAATTGGTGAAATTATGCAAAATTGGAGGTAAATTAAGCTCTTCAATAGTACGAATATGCATAGGAATTAAACGAAAGGCCGCAGCTAAATAACCTCTTTGAAAATAAATATTGGAGCGAAAACGAATTTTATCTTCTAAAGAAAACGCAAAATCAATTTCTTTATTTTTTAATAAGTAGTCTTCTTGCTCATCAGTTAAAATTGCGGCTACAAAACCAGCCATAGCCTCGGGTGTGATAATATCTTCTTTTGTAATACTAATTAATTTACCGTCAATTCTAATGATCGGTTTTTTACCTATACTTAAATGTAGATCTGACGCTCCTTGCTTTGCAGCTAATAACAAAAGATCTACTAATTTGGGCGAATATTGATTTTGCTCCATAATAATTCAATGTTATTTTAATTTATAAGAATAATATAGCATATTTTTACTAAATTTTCAATCATTTTAGTATATACATTTGTACGTACGGCCGTACGTACAAAAATTTATTATTGAAAAATTTAAGGCTCACGCTTTTTTAAAGCTTCAGCTAATGTATCAGGATCGGCAAACTCTATCTCGCTGCCGTAGGGAATGCCAATACCCAGTTGAGTGACTTTAATTTTATAAGGTTCTAATAGCTTTTTCAAATAAAGCGAAGTAAGGTGGCCTTCGGCTGTCGGGTTCAGGGCCAAAATAACTTCTTCAATTGAATCGTTTTGCTGAATTGATTTTTTTATCTTGTTCAACAGTTGTTTAATAGTTAGCTTCATTTCTTTTTTTACATCAACCGACGAAAGAAGTCCACCCAAAATATGATATTCGCCCTTAAATTTATTGGTTTTTTCAATAGAAATTAAATCAGTATCTTTTTCAATAACGCAAATAGTTTTATGATCTCTGTCTTTATCCAAACAAATAGGACACAAATGTTGATCTTTATTTTGGGCTTCAAAAATAAAATAACAGTTATCGCAAACTTTTATTTTCTGAGAAATATTTCAAAAAAGTTTGGCGAGCTCCTGAAGAGTTTTTGGCTGATAATGAGCTACAAAAAAAGATAAACGACTAGCTTGACGAGGCCCAATGCCGGGTAATTTTATAAAAAAAGAAATTAATTTATTAAGATTTTCTGGAATAATTTCCATAAACTTCTTTAAATATTGTTAAAATAAATATTAATTTATAAAACTAAATTAGATATTATTTTATTCGCCAACTTCACCAAAATCATAGTCACCAGTGCTTTCTTTTAATTCAGGCCCTTCAAGCGGTATCTCTTCGGGGCCCTCAAAGTTAGCATCATAATCCTGTTTTTCTAATTCTCTAAAACTCGTGATGGATTCATTAAAATAGAGTTCTACTTTACCAATTGGCCCATTGCGATGTTTGGCAATAATCACGTCAGTAACATTAGGATTGGTGGAATTCTTTTTATATTTATCTTCTCGATAAAGTAGTAAAACAACATCTGAATCTTGTTCAATACTACCGGTTTCGCGAAGATCAGACATTTTAGGAATGGGGGGGGTGCGTTGTTCAACACCTCGAGATAATTGCGACACAACTAAAACAGGAATTTCTAATTCTCGGGCTAAAGCTTTAATAGAACGAGATATCTCCGTATATTGTTGAACTGGATTATTATAGTTAGAAAGCGGGTTAATTAATTGCAGATAATCAATAATTAATAAGCCCAGATTAGCTTCAGTCATCAAGCGACGCGCTTTCGTTCTAATTTGCAAAGTAGTTAAACTTGGAGTATCATCAATGTATAAGGGGGCCTCTGCTAATCGAGAAAGAGCATCATGAAGTAAGGTAAAATCATTGATCTCACCGCCTGATGAAAGACGGCCGGTTCTAATTTTTCATAAATCAACAGTTGATTCCGCGGCAATCAAACGATCCACCAGCTGATCTTTAGACATTTCTAAACTAAAAATGCCAACAGGAGTACCACGTAAAGCAGCGTTCCGGGCGATATCTAAAGCTAAAGATGTTTTACCAAGAGATGGTCGAGCGCCCAACACAACCATATCAGATTTTTGTAAGCCCCCTAAAATACTGTCTAAACGAGGAAACCCCGTGGCAACACCACGCAATTTGTGTCCTCCTTTTTGCAATAAATCTATCCTTTCAAATGCTTTTTCTAATTCATCTTTTATCTGCACAAAATTGTTATCTATTTTCTTTTTGGCTATTTGAAAAATAGTTTGTTCTGCCTGATCTAGAATGCTATCGACATCTTCTTCTTCATTCAAGGCTAATCTTGAAATATCATAAGAAGCTGCAATTAAATCTCTTAATATCCTTTTTCGATGAATGATTTTAGCATACTCGTCAGTATGATAAGTGGTGGGTACTTTATTAACTAAAGAAGCTAAATAACTTGCCCCGCCAACTTCCTCTAAAACACCTTGCTCCTTAAGCCTGTTAGTAACAGTCAAAACATCAATAGGCTCACTTTTATTAAAAAGTTCAAGCAAAGTATTATAAATAGTTTGATTTTGGACGCGGTAAAAATCCTCGGGCATTAAAATATCCATTACTCTCGTCACTGCATTTTTGTCTATCATCAAAGCGCCCAAAATTGATTCTTCTAACTCAACATTTTGAGGAGGTAATTTTTCCATCTCTGAAAACTCAGAGCTTGGCTTCGAATTAACTAAATTTTTCTTATAAGGTTTTTTAGCTGGCATAAAATATTTTTATGAATTATTAATTTTGTGAGGTGAAATTAAATAAAAATCTTGAAAATCTTCAATTGTATAACCAAGCTCTTCTATTTGCTGGCGAAACTTATCTGATTCTTCCCATTGCTTTTGCTGCTTTAATTCTCATCTTTTTTCAGCTATTTTCTGAACCTCTGGCGGCACCTTGAGCGGCTTTATTTTTTCTAAATCAAAAGCTAAAATCTTATCAATTTTCTCAAAAGCGTTTAAAACATTGGTAGGATCATATTCTAAGGGATTTCTATTATAATCGCGAATAAAATTTCACATAATTTCTAAAGCTTTTGGCATATCTAAATCATCGTGAACACTTTTCAAAAAATCGTCTTCAAACTTTTTAATTTTTTCCTGATTCCCTAATTCCCCTGTCTCCTTTATGTTAAAAGAGTTTTCTTGCTGGGAAGACTTCTTGGTTTTAGATAGACTTTGTATCTGTTTCGCTTTAATGATAAAAGCAAAAAGATTATTAAGAGCAGCTTGACACGCATCTAAAGCCTCCCAACTAAAGGTAGCTGTTTTTCTATACTGAACTGTATAAACATAATAACGATAGGCTAAAGGATTATATCCTCTTTCTTCTAAATCTTTTATCCTGATAAGATTACCCAAAGATTTGGAAATTTTATTTTCGCCCAAAACAAGCAAACCAAAATGAACTCAATATTTGGCTAAATGTTTGCCTGTAATGGCTTCAGCCTCAGCAATTTCATTAGCATGATGAACTGGAATATGATCTACTCCGCCGCAATGAATATCAAAAAAATCCCCCAAATATTTCATTGACATTGCGGCGCATTCAATATGCCAACCAGGAAAACCAATCCCTCATGGCGAAGGCCATTCCATTTGACGTTTTTTATCTTTAGGAGAAAATTTCCACAGGGCAAAATCATTGGGATTCCTTTTTTCCTGTGCTACTTCAATTCTTTCCGTTGGCTTTTGATTCCCTTGTTGAACACCGCTCAAAATACCATAATCACTAAGCCTTGAGGTATCAAAATAAACCCCATCAGAAATAATATAAGTAAATCCTCTTTCCTCAATTTTTTTAATTAAGTTAATCTGCTCCTCAATATGTTTCGTGGCTGGACAAATAATATTGGGCAAAATAATATTAACCTTTTTTAAGTTAGAAAGGAAATCATTAGTATAAAACTCAGCTAACTCTCAAGCGTTTTTACTTTCTAAATTAGCTTGCTTTTCTATTTTATCTTCGCCAGTGTCCTCATCAGATGTTAAGTGGCCCACATCAGTAACATTCAAAACATGTTTGACTCTATAACCATCGGTGAGCAAAACTCTTTTAAGAACGTCTTCCATAATATAAGTGCGTAAATGACCAATATGAGTAAAATTATTAACTGTTGGACCGCAAGTATACATCCTCACGTTGCCCGGTTTTAACGGCTGAAATTCTTCTACTTTATGAGTTAAAGTATTAAAAATAAATAAAGGATATTTCATAAGATGTGTCTGTCTTAAAGAAGTTTCTTTCTCTTAAGATAAATGTAAATTAATATCGACGGAATAAAAGCTATCAGTACAACAATATAAGCATCAAAAGGTATGCCTATAAAAGGTAAATATTTAACGTTTGTTTGATACCAACTAATAATTAATAAAGTGGGCCAAGTAATAAATGACAAAATAGTATAAATCCTTGTCAGACTATTAATTTTATTATCAATTAAGGCGTACATTGAACTCTCAAGACTGCTTAATAAATTAGTAAAATGCTCAATACTATTTCATACTTTTTCATTATCATACTTTAAATCAAAAAGATAGATTTTTACCTCTTCTCCTCAAAGTAATGTGCCTCGGTATTCAAAAGAATTAAGGCAAGAATGAAGGCCTAAATATATACGCTTGAAATCTAAAAGATCCCTCTTAACTTCTAGGGTTTCGAAAATTAAATTATTAGAAATCGGACCAGAAAAAATTTTATCCTCTAGAGATACGATTTTTTGCTCAATATGTTTGAGCTGACGATTCGAAAATTCTAAAAGCTCTTTCATGATACTATAAAAAGTTTTATAAGTAGTGTCACCCAGCATAGCAGCACAAGCACTTTTAGAGCTACCTTCACACTTGCTTAGAAACTCATTGAGGGGTTCCAATTTTTTACTATAACGGATAGTGACTAAGTGTTTTTTATCCATAATGATATCGAGCTCTTCAGCCTCAGAAGTTTTTGTTTGCTCATTCCACATTGGAAAAAACAAGATTATAAAAGCATACTGATCACTAATTTTCATTTTATCACGAGAACTTGGAATTCTTAATTCGTCAATAATAAAAGTTGGGAGTTTTAACTCATTTTGAATGGCTTGGAGTTCCTCTTCTTGAGGATTCACGATATCAAACCATACTACTTTATCAGTAATAATTTCTTTCATAAATGTGCTTTGAATTAGTTGCTTAAGTTAATAAATTTAAGTATAGCAAAATAAATAAAAAAGTCAAAAATAATTTACACAATTTTTGGACAACCTTAACGATACCTTGAAAGATAAATTAAAGGCTCAGTATTTTGAGCCTTTAATTTATTGTAGTGATATGGACTTAACTTTGGCTTGAGTATATATCTGCCGATGACCAATAGTTTTATGATAGCGAGTTTTCGCTTTATATTTAACTACCTTAACTTTTCTTCCCTTTTTTGTATCAAATACTTCTAACGTAACCTTAGCCTTATCTATATAGGGCTTGCCCAAATTCAAATTTTGGCCATCTCAAACCAAAAGTACTTTATCACAAACCAAGGTATCGCCTTTTTTGGTGTTTCCTAATTTTTCTAATTTTATTACTTGATTTTCTGATACTAAATATTGTTTACCACCGCTTTCAATTACTTCCTTCATAGATCTAAACTTATTAAATAATTAATGAATACAGTTTAACATAAAACTTATTATTTTACAAGCTCCCTACTTATAAATTAATTGAATACAACTGTCAGGATAAAATAAAAAATAAAAGGTTTAAAAAAAACGTAATTAAAAATATAAGGAAAGTTAAATGCTTCTCCCCTCAAACTATTTTGCATCCAATAAAATAATTCAAAACAAAAATAATAGTTAAGCTTATTCACAAAACTAAAAGGTCCTTTTTGGTACCCAAATAATCACCAACGCCCTTAGTATAATGCAAAATAAGGGGGGTATATCATTGATTCTCAAAAAAAATACTACCTAATAAAACAGTACTGAGAACAAAGAAAATACCCGCTAAAACTATAAGATAATAAGGCTTAAATAATTTTATTCAATTCATCTCAAGAACTTTATACTAAATTCAGTTTTAAGGAGTTATACCGTTTTGCACACAATAAATACGCATTTTCCCTGAAATATTCGGCGAATAAAACGCTTCTTTATAATAATCATTAAATCCAATGCCGCCGAAGGCCTTTCCTATAAAACCTTTAGACCCTGTCAAAATTTTATCAGCGTTAACGTCAGACTTACAGCCATTGGCTTTAGTACAAGCAGTACCTCTTGCTGAAGTCCGGGAGTCAATAAACACATCATGTCATACCCTCATATAGGGATCTTCGAGACAAACCACCCCTTGTGGAGGAATATTAGCACTACAGTCTCCGGACTGAAAAGCTCAATAATATTTATCTCCTAAACGCGCTGGTCAGTAATATTCTGTTATAGGCGGCTGAGAATAAAGTACTTGAGGATCAGGTGTTTTATAATAAGGATTACCAGGCTCATTTTGAGCGTCGCTCCATACTTTTCTTAACTCTTCTAGGGGCTTATATAGCCCAGCTTTCTTTTTGGTGCTTTCTGTGACATCAATTCTATTTCATTGTCCTCCTCCTTCAGTGGATAATTTATTGAAAAAATAATCATAATTATAAGCAATTAAGCGGCCATATAAATCTCTATAAGGTAAATCCTGGGCTGGCAAACCGCTTTCAATTGCTTTATAAGGTACAAGCTTACTCTTAGCATCATTCGAAAAAGAGGCTCAATTGCCTTTCAATTTGGCGTCTCGAGCTAAAATACTACAAGAAGAATCGGCTTGACTAAACTGGCTGCCGCTATAGGCTTCAGAGCTCACAAAAACTCCGAGATAATTATTTTCTGTCGGTCTATCTAAAACTGTAATTTTACACTCGCTAGTAGCAATAACCTTCTTTTCAAATTGAACTTGATATTTAATAGTATAATTACCTGGCTTTCAAACTGATCAATAAAAAGTATTGTAGTTACCAATCTTGGATATTTTATCCATTCAACCACTCGCCCCTAGCCTTGGATCGTTTTCCATCATAGCCAAACTCCTTAAATCAATCCAACTATCCTCCCTGTTAAGCAATTGCAGTAAACTATCTCTTAGTCTTACTGATTCCGAGGATTGAACGCCACTTTTCTTGGTGCTTTCCAAATAAGAAGCTATGAATTGAGCAGCATCTCCTCCTCAAAAAATGTCAAACAAACCACCCGGTCCAGAAGCTAAATAATTATGAAATGTTTCGGTTAAATATTGATCAGGATGATAAGTATCATAAACATACTCTTTAACAGTATAACCGAAATCCTTTGGAAATCCAGAAATCTCAAATTTTACAATATCCCCCACCACAATTTCCTTGGGCCAAGTTTCACATTTTAATTGTGCTGGTTTATCTTTATATGGTCTTAAAGCTTTTTGTAAAGCGCTTTCTTTGGTGGTTGTAGTTGTGGAACTAGTAGTTGAAGAAGAAGAGGAAGAGGAAGAGGAAGAGGAGGAAGATTGAGGGGTTGAAGTAAGGGGAGATCATTGACACTTATTAGCAACACATTGACAAGAGAGATTATATTTAGAAGGATTATAGCATTCTTTATAATCGCAAGTAGTCATAATAGGACTTTGAGAAGTAGCTTGACAAACTTGAGCCGAGCAACCACTTATTTGGCAATCAGTATTCTTAGCACAAGTACCATAAGTAGAGATACCGCAAAAACCTTCTTGAATATTTAAAGGAATGGATGGAGTAGTTATTGGTTGTTGGACTAAAACAGTAACATAATCAATAGCTGTACCTAAATTAGAGGCGCAATTTAAAGAAAAAATAGTAGTTTCATTTAAAGAAGGAATAGTGAGTGATCCTTGAGAGGGAACAAAACCAGATCAAAGAGGATAAGCAGGTGAAGATAAGGCATAACAATAAGCAGCATTTGAGGCATTTCAAGAAAGAGTTACTGATTGACCTGAAGTAATATTAGTAGTATTAGCTGAAATTTTTACTAACATTGAGGAGGATGTTTGAGATTGAGTTTCTTCATAAACACTAACATTACATTTAGTTTCCTTGGATTGATTGTTTTTATCAGTGACTCTGAGATTAACAGTATAGGTACCTTTATCAGAAAAGGTTCTCTGAAATGATTTATCAGTACCTTTACCATAACCATATCAATAATAGGTATAAGGAGGAGTACCTGAAGAAACTGAGGAATAAAAGGTAATGGGTTCATTAACCTTAGCAGGATTAGGTGAAGCATAACAAGATACTTTTAAGGAAGAGGTTGGAGTTACAGCCTTAACTGGTTTTAAATTGGGTAGATTATTAAAGGTGGCACATAATTTAGCTTGGGTATCATAATCAATTAAGCCTGTGGGATAGAGATTATTAGCTTTTTGATAAGCAATGAGAGATTTTTCAGTAACTGATCCAAAATAGCCAGTAATTGAAGGATAGGTATAATAACCTAAAAATGATAAAAGAGATTGTAGGGCTTTGATCTCATAGACGGGTTCAGAAGACCCATTATCAATTAATAAGGTTTGGAAAGGACATTCATAGTAATAGTTACATAAAATTTCAAGAGTTTGTTCATCTAAGGTGCCTGATTGAGTAAGATTGTTCTCTTTTTGAAGATTTTTCAAGGCTTTTTCAGTGAGATTACCAAAAATACCAGACATAATACCTTCAGGATAGATATTAGTATCTCGAGCTAAGATCATTTGTAACATTAAAACCTCGCCTTCTTTACCTTGATAATTAGTCTTAGAAAGGCCTGTTGTTTTAAGAGAACAAGATTGGGCAAAAGTAAAAGAAAAAGCAGTTAATAAAATTATTACCGAAGCAATTAATACTTTAGATGTTTTATGAGACATAATATTTAGATATTAGTTATTATATTAATAGTATAACAAATTTATTTTAATGACGCAACTAATTTTAGTATTATTTTTTATTTATCTTTGGTGCCGCCAACGGGAATCGAACCCATATTTTAAGATTGAGAATCTTACGTCCTAAGCCGTTAGACGATGGCGGCGATATTTAATATTTATTTTAGCAAAAATCGCTAATAAAATCAATCTTCCTTTTGACTTATTGACTATTAAAATATAATGTGATAAAATCTAATTTGGTATTCATTAAATAAAGGATTGATGTTACTTTATTTAAATAATTAAAAATAAAATTAAAATATGGCTCAATTTTGTGAAATTTGTCACAAAGGTAGAAAGAAAGTTAATTCTTGAAAGAAAATAATGTCTAAATGAGACCCAACGAAAACTTATTTTCAAAAGCCTAATTTAAAAACTGTTAAGTTACAAAATGGCAAAAAAATTACAATTTGTGCTAAATGCCATAAAAAATTAATTCAAGAAGGAAAAATATAAATATTGGCTAATCCTATTTTTGCTATTTCATTTTTTATTCTTCAGCGGGGTGTAGTATAACGGCAGTATACATCCTTGGGGTGGATGCGGTCCGAGTTCAACTCCCGGCACCCCGACCATAAATAATAACCTCACTATAAAACTCTGCGAAACAATTTACGTAACTCAATTTTCGTCTGCTCAAAAATTAATTTTAGAGCAGACGGTAATTTTTTACCTACTCTATTAATATAAAAATTCAGTGTCGATATAATTGATTAAAAGGCGCTAATCCTACGGTTGAAACTTATTTTCGCTGAATGTTTTAAAAATCTTACGATTTTTCCAGAGTCTTTTCAATTAAATAATCTTTCTTCTAAAACTAAAGTAAAACTATGCTTGGTTGTTTCATTTGATCAAAATTTTTTCTTTTTCAAGATAATATTTTTACCCATTTTAATTATTTGATTTTTGATCTTTCCGCAATAACTTTTGATTTTGCGCTTTCATAACTTTCGCTAAATTCTTTGGAGACTTTCACTCTTTTTCAAGTACTTTAACTTCTATTTTATAATCAGGAAATTTTTCTTGAAGAATGTCCCGTACCTGGCTTAATAACGTACTCATAAAGGGACAGCCAGGAAAAGTGAAAACCATCTGGACTTCAATATAGTTATTCCGAATAACTACTTTATCTATTAGACCGAGGCTTACAATATCAATTCCCAACTCAGGATCTATTACTTTACGTAAAATCTTTTTAATAATTTTTGTTTGTTCTTTCTTATTTGTCATATTATAAAATTTAATTTTAATAACTATCAATAATTCTGCCGTTGCCAAGACATTTTTGTCCGTCATAAAGAACAGCAAATTGACCTGAACTAACAGACATTTTTGGCTTAGCTAAAACAATGAGAGCCCTTTTTTGAGTTAAAAATCTTATTTTACATTTTGATAAATGATCTTGAGACCTTACTTTAACATACACCTGTTTTTTTTCAATACGAGTGTGCTCTTTTGAGTTGATCAAATGATAAGGAGATATTACTATATGTTGTCTTAATAAATCTCTTTGATTCTTAGTGACAATAAGGCTATTATTTTTTAAATCGAGCCGACAAACATAAAACGGACCACCAGGCAATCCAATTCCCTTTCTTTGACCTAAAGTATAATAGTACAAACCATTATGTTTTCCTAAAACTTTTCCGTTAATATCAAGAATTTTGCCTTGTTGATTACCAAATATCTTTTGATAAAAAATAGGCAAAGATTTATTGGCAACAAAACAGAAATCCTGGCTTTGCTTTATATAAGAAAACATTTCTAAATGAAATTCTTTTGCTAATTGATAGACTTCTTTCTTATCAAGATTGCCTAAAGGTAAAACGAGGTATTTTAATTGTTTTTGATTTAAACCACTTAAAAAATAACTTTGATCTTTAAGATGGTCTTTGGCTCGTCGCAATTCAACCTCTTTAGTTTTTGAATTATAAATCACTTTGCTATAATGGCCCGTGGCAACATATTTGATATTCTGTTTACGAGCAAATTCTAATAACGATTGAATTTTAACTGAATAGTTACAAACGATACAGGGATTAGGTGTACGTTTTTGACTCAATTCCTGAATAAAATATTTGATCACTTTATTCTGAAAATTATCTGATACATCTCAAATATAATAAGGAACGTTTAGACGGGAACAAATTTGCTGGGCAATTTTAAATGCTGCTTGAGAACAGCAAACATTTTCATTTAAAGCATTCTGGGGATTATCTCAAACTCCAAATTTTAAAGAAACTCCAATCGGTTCAAAACCCTGCTGCTTTAAAATGCAAAGGACAACCGAAGAATCAACGCCGCCTGACATACCCACTACTATTTTTATTTTCGAGTTGCTATAATTTTTATAAATTTGAGTCGGTTTCATAATAAAAATACTCAATTTAATATTAGTGATATTAATAAATATTTTAAAAGAGGTCCTTATATAGAATCGGCAATAGAAAATACCAAGTGGGCACTCGCAGTTATATCCCACAGGATATAACCATTAGAGCTCCCAAATAAAAATAATATGCTCTATTCCGTATTCTTATATAAAGAACCTCTACTTTAAATTTAGCAGAAGAAAAGCATAAATGCAAACGATTTCTCAATATTTTACTAAATTGACACACATATTATTTTGTTGTATAAGCTACCAATATAGCCCACTAAAAATGATCTTCATATAAAATGGCATCTCTAATATTATGATAAGAAAATAATTCATCATCTTTAAACCAAAGCTTTATTTCATATTGAGCATCAAATTCATTAGCAGAAGCATGCACTAAATTTCTAACTGCTCTTTTATCTGCATCAGATAAAGTATAAGAATCCAAAGTAAAATCTCCTCTAATTGTACCTACATCAGAATTTAAAGGCTCTGTTGAGCCAACTAATTTGCGAGTGATAGCAATAGCGTTGTGTCCCTCTAATACTAAAGCAACCACTGGACTGCAAGATAGATAATCAACAAGCCGATCAATAATAATCTGTCCCCTTACTTTGGGGTCTTCATCAGTAACTATGCCATTCTTTTTGTTAGCCTCGAGCGAACGACGGCCTAAAGCTTCAACTTCCTCTTCAGACTTTGCATAGTGCCGATAAGCTATCTCTCTTGAAGGAATTAAAAATTTCATTGCAATAACTTTTAATCCAACTTTTTCAAAACGCGAGATAATTTCACCAATTAAATTTCTTTGTACAGCATCTGGTTTAAGTAAAACCAATGTTCTTTCAATTTTATTCATTAAATAAATTAAATTAATTAAAAACCAAAGCGACCTTTTTCTGTAATAAACGTTCTTAGCTAATGATCAATAATCTTTAAATGTAATTCTTTAAGCTGTTTTTCATCGGCTGCTGATGGTGCATCCATCATTAAATCTCGATTATCTCCGGTTTTAGGAAAGGCAATAACCTCTCTAATTGTTTCTTCATTTTGCAAAATCATCAAAAATCTATCTATCCCCAAAGCAATTCCACCGTGAGGAGGCACTCCATATTGAAAAGCTTCCCTTAAATGGCCAAATTTTTGTACAAAAACTTCGTGATTGTTACCTAAAAGATTAAAGACTGCCTCCAAAATATCGGGGTCTGTCTCCCGAATTGAACCACCCCCCAATTCTATACCATTTAAAGCAATGTCATATTGCCACGCCCTTAAAGACTCGGGAGCTTCTTTGATTAATCTAATTTTATCCTCTTTTATAAGATCTAGATCAAAATTTATTTTCGTAAAAGGATGATGAGTGGCGCTATAATGAGCTTCTTCATTATATTGCTTTTCATGCCATTCAAACATCGGGAAATCAACTATAAAAGCAAACCCCAATTCATTGACGTCATTTTTATTTACTCTAATATCTGGCCTATCGCAACGATATTTTGCCATTGCTTCTTTATAAGTAATTCTCGGAAAAGGAACTTGAGTTATTTTTTTTGCGGGATAAAGTTGATAAACCAACTGTTGAATCAACTGCTCAATGAGCTCTAAGATCTGATCTTGTGAATAAAAACTTGCTTCTAAATCAAATTGGGTAAATTCTGCCTGTCTATCGCCCCTTGGATCTTCATCTCGAAAGCAACGCACAATTTGAAAATATTTTTCGAACTGAGAAATCATTAATAATTGCTTGTACTGCTGCGGCGACTGAGGCAAAGCATAAAATTGTCCCGGACTTAAACGCGAGGGTACCAAAAAATCTCTTGCCCCCTCCGGCGTTGTTTTACTTAAATAGGGAGTTTCTATTTCCATAAATCCTTTATCAGTTAAATAATTCCTAATAAATTGAAGAACTAGATGCCGCTGTTTTAAATTCTGATGCAAACGAGATCGTTTAAGATCGAGATAACGCTTCTTTAATCTTAGTTCTTCGTTTATCTCATAACCATCTAATTTAATATCAAAAGGATGTGTGCGAGATTCGGCTAAAACTTTGAGATCGCGAATTTCCAACTCAATATTTCCTGTTAAAATTTTGGGATTTTTCATGGCTTCAGGCCTCTCTTTAATTATACCTCTCATCTCAATCACTCATTCATCGCGCAGTGTTTCAGCGACTTGATAACTTGAACCGCACTCAGGACTACAAACGGTCTGTAAAATACCCGTGGAATCTTTAAGATCAATAAAAATCACTTTTCCGTGATCTCGCCTTGAGGCTACTCAGCCATAAAGGATGACTTCTTTGCCTATTAAATTCACCGTGTCTTTAATATAAGTTTCTTTCATTATAAAAATTTAATTAGCTTATAACTTAATTAATATTCTAACATATTTATTTAAAAAAATAAAGCAGCAAGATGGACTAACTATTTAAACAGTGGGTGCTGTAATTTTCTAAGAATAAAATCGCCTCGTGATTCTTGAAATTTAATCAGCCCATCTAAATCTGTCCTTAAAATAGGAATATCTGCTTCTTGAAGCAAAGATAAAATTTCTTGAGTAGGATGATTATAGCTATTTTTTCCAACTTCAATAATACTATAATCTCAATGTAAATTTGTTATGATATTCCGAGATAAAGTCTTTTTTGCGCCGTGATGAGGTACCTTCAAAGCTATAAATTTCTTATCGGAAATTTCTTTTGAAATCTTTTCTAAGGATTTAGCAGCAGCATCGCCAGTAAAAAGAAAATTTCCATAAGGAGTTTCAAAGGTATTAATAATTGAAAAATCATTGTCATTTTTTATTGTTGCAAGATCTGAGCTCTCGGGATAAATAATTTTACATCTCTCTTTTTGATTCCCTAACTGTATCTCTGTCCCCTTAACTCCTAAAACAATGGGGATGTTTTTATTGTGAATCAAGCGTAATAGCTCCAAATAACTACCATTCTGAGACCCAAAATTATTAAGAACAACTACTCTAATTTTATAATAATCGAGTAAATAAAGCAGGCCGTTAAAATGATCGGCATCGGGGTGCGAAATAATAACCACATCTAAAACCTTATCATAAAATGGTAAGGCAGCGGATAAAGAATTTAAAACATAATTTTTCGGACCAGCATCAATTAAAAGATTGCCTGCTTTAGTCTTAATTAACTCGCTGTCTCCTTCCCCTACTGGCAAAAACAAAACTTCTGTTTTGACAGATAAATAGCTAAAAATAGCAAAATACAAACAGCAAACAATTAGAAATAAAGCAATATTGATGGCTTGATTAAACTTTGTTTTCATAATTAAAATCGTTTTAAAATGACAAAATTATTAAAAAATAACTAAAAATATAAAGTTGTTTCCCGATGTTTTTTATAAAATTGAGATAGCGCATAAATGAGAATAATATAATAAATTAAAACTCAGAATATTGAAATTAATGGCAATGGATATTGAGAAAATTTACTCTTAGCAAATAAAGAAGCAAGCTGTAATATTAAATTTAAATAAAGATAAGAAAAGAAACTAAAAATTTTTCCTAAGGGATAAATAAAAATTAATAATAAAACATTGATAAACAAAAGAAATAATAGTATTGATATTAAAGGCACCAGAATTAAATTTGCTAAGGGCATTGTCAAGGTTACATTTCCAGTCTTATAAATTAGAAACGGCATTAAGCCCACAAAAATAGCCAGCGAAGTAGCTAAGGCATTTTTTAACCATCCTAAAAAACGTTTTTGAGGTATTCAAGATAAACAGCTGCTAATAAAAGGAGTAATAAAAATTAATGAGGCAACGGAGAGAAAACTCAGTTGAAAACCTAAATCTGAGATTAAAACGCTAGGATTAATAATAAGAATAACAAAAGCACTCAAAAGTAAAGAATTAGTAGCATTATAAATTCTATGAAAATAACGACTTATTATGCTTAACAAACTCATAATCACTGCTCTAATTAAAGAAGCAGAAAATCCTACTAAAATCACGAAACAGCCCATAAAAACGATATTCAAAAAAGATAGCCCAAAACTACTTAAAAAGAGAAATTGAAAAACATAATTTAAAATATCAGCAATTAGTGTTAAATGAAATCCAGAAATAACAATCAAGTGACTAATACCTGCTTTATTAAAAGTTTGCGAGATTTCTTGATTATACCCCTTGAAATTTTTGCCTAAAAGCAGCATTGATGCTAATGAGGCTTCATTGGGCGGAAAAACATTATTAATCTTTGTAATAATAAAATTGCGAAGTCGAGAAAAAACTAAAAAAACATTAAATCCTTCCTTCTTTTTCAAAAATTCACACTTTAAGAGATTAACCGAATAAGTAATCTTATTTTTTAAAAAGATGTCAAAGGGATTATAAGTGGCTTTGTCAATAGTGCCTTTAATTAAAACTATATCTCCTATTTCGGGGCTCAAATAAAAAGGCAATTGCGTAATAAATACGTCTTCTGAAGTATACTTTTTAAAATCTAAAGACCTAACTGCTAAGTATTGAAATGAGTTACTAATTACTGGATCGCGAATAATTTCTCCCTTAACAGTAATTTCTTTTAAGGCTAAATCGGGACGAAAACTATAGCGCGCATAAATTTTTTGCGTTCAGCAAAATCCCCCCAAAAAACCTAAAATTAAAATAAAATAAATTCAAAACTGCTTTTTCACAATTAGAATCGCCACGCAACTAATTGCTAATCATCAAAAAATATTAATTGGAAAACTCAAAGATACACTTAAAATGCCAAAAATGAAATATAAGATAAATAAACGCATCGCTAAAGTATTTTGATATGCCATGCTAAAATAAAATTAAAAAATTTTATCTGACGCCAACGATACCAAAATCATTTTTAATTAACTCCTTAATTTCTTCAATCTCCTCCTTACTTAGACCCTTTTTACCTAAATAATCTTTATTTAATGTTTTTGTTGAGTGAAACTCTTGCAAAAAATATTTTTTCGCCGGCTTTAAAGCATTAGCTATATTAATAATATCTTTCTTATTCAGCAAAGGTTCAACAGTGGTACGAAATTCATAATCTGGAGCCTGTTCCTTAATAAGCTCAACAGATTGAATAATTGTTGCCATTACAACTGGCCTTCGAGTGATTTGTTCATATTTTTCTTTTATTAAAGGGGCTTTAATATCCATGGCTACATAATCAACTAATTCTTTCTGAAAAATTTTTGTTAAAACATTAGGATTAGTGCCATTAGTATCTAGCTTTATTAAATATCCTAGGTTTTTTACTCTCTTTAAAAAATCGATAAGATCATTATGTAAAGTTGGCTCGCCACCGGAAATACATAAAGCCTCAAGCTTTCCTTTCCTTTCTTCTAAAAAATGTAAAATATCAGCCTCGGCAATCTGAGGCTGTGTTTTAATAAGATCTGGTGACACTAATTCGGGATTATGGCAAAAAGAGCAGTAAAAATTACAACCGCTCGTAAAAGCAATGGCGCAAACTTTTCCAGGATAATCAATTAGAGAGAGGGGCTGAAAACCGCCAAAAATCATAAAATAATTTTAGCAATTTATTTATTTTAATGTTTTTCCAGGGTCTTTTTTCAACTAAATTCAAGGCGTTCTCTAAACTCTTCTTGCTTACCAACGTGCCAATTTTGCACTGGTCTTAGATATCCAACAATTCGCGAATAAACTTCGCATGGCTGTTCAACCACACATTTTGGACAAGTAAAATGCTCGCCAGGAATATAGCCGTGAGAGGGACAAATACTAAACGTTGGAGTAATAGTAAAGTAAGGAAGCTGATACTTATGAAAGACGATATTAAGTAAGCTTTTAACGCTCGAAGCATCAGCAATTTCTTCTCCAATAAAACCATGAACAACCGTTCCTCCTGTATATTTTATTTGTAGGCTATCTTGATGATCTAAAACGGCAAATAAATCATCAGAATAATTAACCGGCAATTGACTAGAATTAGTGTAATAAGGCACCTTCTCTCCAGCTGTAATAATATCGGGCAAATCAGATTTATCTCTCAGAGCTAAACGATAAGAAGCACCTTCTGCTGGCGTAGCTTCCAAATTATACAAATTACCAGTTTCTTTTTGATAATTAACTAAAACGCCGCGCATAAAATCTAGCACATCTTCCATTAACTTTTTACCTTCACGTGTAGCAATATTTTCTCCTAAGAAATTTTCACATAATTCATTTCCACCAATTAAACCAATAGTGGCGAAATGATTTCCTCAATAGCTGCCTCTTAATTTTTTAACATCAGATAAATAATAGCGGCAATAAGGATATAACCCTTTTTCTGTAAATATTTCTACGGTCTTTCTTTTAATCTCGAGCGATTCTTTAGCTAAATCCATAACTTCCCTTATGCGTTCAAATAATTCTTTGCGAGTTTTTGATAAATAACCAATCCTGGGTAAATTAATTGTGACAACTCCTATACTGCCAGTTTTAGGAGAAGCACCAAACAAACCGCCACCTCTTTTATAAAGCTCCCGATTGTCAATTTTTAATCTACAGCACATTGACCTGGCGTCATCGGGAGACATGTCAGAGTTAATAAAATTGCTAAAATAAGGCAGACCATAACGTGCTGTCATTTTTCAAATACCTTCATAGTTTGGGTTATCTCAATCAAAATCTTTAGTAATATTATAAGTAGGAATAGGAAAAGTAAAAACTCTTTGATTAGCATCACCTTCGCTGTAGACTTCGCATAAAGCCCTGTTTAACATATCCATTTCGTCCTGGAATTCTTTATAGGTTTCTTTTTGAGGAATACCACCTCGAACTACTGGCATATCTTTATAATAAGTCGGTACTTTCAAATCTAGAGTCAAATTAGTAAAGGGAGTTTGAAAGCCAACTCGAGTTGGCACATTACAATTAAACAAAAACTCCTGAAGCAATTGTTTCACTTCTTGATAATTTAAATTATCATAACGAATAAATGGAGCCAATAAAGTATCAAAATTTGAAAAAGCTTGAGCTCCAGCTACTTCTCCTTGCAAAGTATAAAAAAAATTAAAGGTTTGCGCTAAGGCGCTACGCAAATGCTTCGGAGGTTTTGATTGCACTTTTGTCGGCACACCGCCAAATCCTTTGGTTAACAAATCGTATAAATCTCAACCACAACAATAAGCTCCTAAAACTCCTAAATCATGAATGTGAAATAAATTATTTTGGTAGGCTTCTCGAATTTCTTGAGGATAAATTTTATTTAATCAATATCTCTTAGCTATTTGACTAGAGATATAATTATTAAGTCCTTGTAAAGAATACTCCATATTACTATTTTCCTTAACTTCTCAATCTAAAGAATCTAAATAACTCCCAACTAGTTTAATTGACTCATCTGTGGTGACTAATGTTTCACGAAGTTTTCTCCTCTGCTCGCGATAAAGGATATATCTCTTAGCTGTTTCTCTGAATCCCGAAGAAACTAAACATTCTTCAATAATATCCTGAATATTTTCTACTGTTGGCAATTCCCCGTTTCTAAATCTTTTATTTAAAATAAAAGTTACCCTTTTAGTAATATCTTTGGCTTCTTTTCTACCACCTTCTTTAGAAACCAAAAGGGCTTTAAGAATAACATTTTCTATTCTCGAGGCGTCAAACCTCACTACCACGCCATTTCTATTAATGACGCTCTTAATATTGTTCTTAAAACTATTAGATTTGGCCGATTTTACTGATGATTTAGACAAAGACTTAGATTTTGGTGGCATAGTAAACGTTTAAAATATTAATAAAAATAAAAAATGGGCTTAATGTGTATAAGTCCATTTTAGTAAAGAAACCTCTAAAAGTCAATATTGACAAAACAGAAATTTCTCAAAAGTTTATTTGTTTTTTTTTTCTTTAAAAAAGCCGGAATTTCGAGCTCTTGCTCATTCCACTCTTGAGATGATGCGAGGTCATCAATCAAAACTTTCGCTTCTTTTTTATTTTTTGATTCATCTACTGGCATTTTTTGCTCTTCTACTTCTTCTTTCTTTGCTAAAGCGCCAAATATGGGAGAATCTATAAATAAATCTTCTTGAAGCTGCCGAGATTTACCAAAGCCACCAGCAATCACAGTAATTTTGACCTCGCCCTTTTTTAGCTCGTCATCATAAGAAG
>CAZYWI010000005.1:0-18238 GCA_964651585.1 uncultured Candidatus Saccharibacteria bacterium
AGCCTTATATGAATCATAATTATCCATTGCCCGCAGAAATTCTCGCTTCGTATTCATCAATCGTGATAAAATCCACTTGTCTAAAAGGCCTAGCTTTTTATAGTTTTTCATTACTGTACTCTGGCTTCATTTTTCTGTTTTGAGGGCGTAAGTATCATAAAATTTATAAACATTCCAAAAAATATTTAAAAATCTTCTCTGACTCGCAACTAAATCGGCTTCAGAAAATTTTTTAAACTCACTCGGGGCATTAGTAGTATACAAATATCATCTTAAACTATCGGCTCCGTATTTATCTAAAATAATTTTGGGGTCTACAACATTACCTTTAGATTTTGACATCTTTTCTCCTTTCTCGTCTAAAATTAAGCCCAAAACAACTACATTTTTAAAGGAAGGCCCAAATCCAAGAGCTGTGGAAACAGCTAAAAGAACATAAAACCAACCACGAGTATGGTCAATTCCTTCTGAAATAAAATCAGCTGGAAATTCAAATCCCCTTTGGCGATAATAATTTAAAGTTTTTAAATCCATTTCTTTGGTAAAATCAAAAGGAAAATGATCTTGCGCGTAGGGCATTGAGCCAGAGTCAAACCAGCAATCAATCACCTCTTTTACTCGAATCATTTTTCCCTGGCATTTATCGCAACGAAGAACAAAATTATCAATATAGGGTTTGTGTAGGTCAACTTCATGAGTAAAAGTATTATAAGGCAGATTTTTCCAAGATAGCTTTCCTCACTCGCCTGTTTTTGGCCAAGATTCATCGAAAAGATACTTATACAAATCAATATTTTTGAGTTTAGCTTCGGCCAGTTTAATCACCCCCTTATGGCTCACTAATAAAATATTTTTGCCGCAATATTTTTGATTGAGATCCAATAGTAAATCGAATACTTGTTTTTGCCTATCAACATAGTTCTCACCCTGGGGAAACGTTACTTCTTTACCTTCTTTTATTTTGTTTGCCCATTTTCGAATAAACGTGGCTGATTTGCTATTATAGGCACCAAAATTTGTTTCGTCGAGACGATCATCATATATTAAAGGACAATCAAAATATTTTTGTACAATTTCAGCACTTTCTTTTGCTCTTAAAAGAGTTGAGGATATGATGATATCAATTTTTATATTTTTCTTTTTCATTTCTCGCGCAGCTTCTTCTACTTCTATTCGGCCAATTTTAGTAAGGTGGTTGTCAAATTTCTCTGGCGAACAAGAAACGATTTTCTTTTTTACGGAAAGACAATCTCCATGGCGTAAATAATAAAATTGAGTTTTATAAAAAGACTGATTTTCTAACTCTTTAAGTGAACCAATAACTTTTTTCTGGCCGCATTTTTCGCAGAATCATACTGGTAAAGGAGTACCTCAGTATCTATCTCTTGATAAAGACCAGTCTCTTATATCCTCTAACCATTCTCCAAAACGCCCTTCCTTAATATGAGAAGGCACCCAATTAATTTGATTATTATTTTTAATTAGCTCTTGCTTTAAAGCAGACATTTTAATAAACCAAGATTCCAAAGCTTTGTAAATTAAGGGGGTTTCGCAGCGCCAGCAAAAAGGATATTCGTGTTCAGTTCCTTCCAAATCATAGTAAAGTAATAAGCCTCTTTTCTTCAAGTTTTCTATTACCAAAGGATCGGCTTTTTTGAAAAACAAACCCTTGACTTCTTCTAAAACATTGAGATCATCAATTAGCTCTCCCCTTTCATTAACATCTAAAATAATTGGCAAATTCTCTAAAATCCCAACATTCATATCATCAACACCAAAGGCTGGAGCAATATGAACTAAACCAGTTCCTTCGTCAGCAGAAACAAAATCACCAGCTATTACATGATAAATATTTTGATTTTCTTGGACATATTTTTCATGCTTAAACAGCGGCTCATAAGGCAGACCAATAAGATCTTTACCTCAAAACTGTTTTACTTTTATAACTTCTTTATCTTTCAAAAAATCCAGCTGTGTTAAATCAAAATGAGAAATTAAATATTCATTATCTACTTTAAAAACAAAATACTCCAAATTGGGATGCACGGCAATAGCCACATTAGCAAACAAAGTTCAGGGCGTTGTTGTTCAAACTAAAAGACTCACCTCTTGATTAAATAAGTTATTATTACCCAAAATCTTGAATTTTATAAAAACCGAGGGATCTCTTACTGTCTTATATCCCTGAGCAACCTCGTGGCTTGACAAAGCTGTACCGCAACGAGGGCAGTAAGGCACCACCTTATAACCTTTAAATAATAGATTTTTCTGATCAATTTGCTTTAAAATTCATCAGAGCGATTCAATATAAGAAGTAGCGCAAGTTAAATAGGCATTATCTAAATCAAGTCAATAGCCTATTCTTGAAGTAGTATTGTTTCAATCCTCAATATATCTAAATACTGATTCGCGAGCTTTTTGGTTAAATTTATCTACGCCATACTTTTCTATCTCAAATTTATTAGTAAAACCAAGCTCTTTTTCAATAGCCAATTCTACTGGCAAACCGTGGGTATCCCAGCCAGCTTTTCTTTTTACTAAATACCCTCTTTGAGTTTTATAGCGGCAAAATAAATCTTTATAAATGCGGGCTAAAATATGATGAACTCCCGGTTTATTATTGGCAGTCGGCGGACCTTCATAAAAAGTAAATTTTGGCGCTTTTTTTCTTGTAGCCAAACTTTTTTCAAAAATTTTATTCTTTTTTCAAAAGTCTAAAATTTTTTTTTCTTTAGTAATAAATTCCAATTGATTGTTTTTCTCTTCTTCCATAATATAACTTTTAACTTTTATTAAAATTAATATCGATTTTTTCTAATGAGTTAATTTTAAATATTAAGGACTAGCTAAATATCAAAGACTAACTCTGTATATAATAATCCTTGCTCATCTTGATCAATATGATGCAAATAGTGAGTTACTCCTTTTATCTCTTTATCAAAGCTTTTTATTTGCTTTCCTTTAATCTCAGCCTTAAGATGTGTATCATTAAAATCCAAAAAATTAATTTTGTAAAATACAGCTTTATCAATATCAGAATAGGCCAACACCTGAGATAAAAAATCAACTAAAAGCGATGACAAATTTTTAGAGTCAATTTCCACAATTTCTATTATTTCTTTTGCTAAATATTGCGGTGATTCTGCTAAAATTTTCATCATACCTAACATTGCTTCTTCAAATAGACTCTTTTTGTCTGAAGCTGTCACCCGTAATTTAATATCCGCTGTATGACCGAGAATTTCAAAGCTCATTTTTCTCTTTTATTAGTAAATTAATATTTTAATTAAAACTAAACGATTGTTTTACCGGCTTCTTTCAAATACTGCAGCGCTAAATCATAATCTCCCTCTCATTTAACTTTTTTATAGCCCCTGATTCCACCTTTTTCCATTATTGTTTTTTCGCAACCTTTGCCCGTAATTACTACTACTGTACCTGGCTTGGCCAATTCAATTCCCTTACGAATAGCCTCTCGCCGATCTAAAATAATCTCTACTTTATCCTGATTTTTAATACCTTCATTAATAGCTTGAATAATTTTATAGGGGGCTTCGTCATAAGGATCTTCATTAGTTAAAATAATATAATCACAATACTTATCCGCTATTTCGCCCATTACCGGCCTTTTTCATTCATCTCTCGTTCCTCCGTTTTTTGATTTCACAATACCCCAGGTATTCAAAGGATTTATCATAGAACCACAGGCGCCAAAAATACCAATTAGTTTAAGATAACCCATTTGTTTCAAGGTTTTATATACCTCTTCTAAAGAATCTGGGGTATGAGCATAATCAATAACTACTGAAATATTATCCTTGGTTTTAATAAATTGCATTCTGCCTCGTGCGCCTTCATATGTTTGAAGTGCTTTTTTAACATTCTCTTTATCTAAATTCAAAACTTTGCTTAAAGCCAAACAAAACATAATATTATAAGCGTTATATTGCCCTATTAAATGGGTCTTATATGTTTCTCCTTCAAATTGAATGACTATACCATCTGGAGCAATCTGTATTTGTTCGGGTTTAAAAAACTCTAAATTCAATAAATTAATTTTTGCAACATCGGGTTTACCGTAAATACTCAAAGCAATTTTTCGATCAGCATCTATTCTAAAAAAATATTCGTTATTTTCGTCGTCAAAATTAATAATGCTAGTTTTCAAAATTTTTTGATTATTAATAAATTTATTGGAATATTTTTTAAGTTGTCTAAATAATAATCCTTTAGCCTCTTTATATTTCTCAAAGCCACCATGAATTTCTAAGTGCTCTTTTTGCAAATTAGTCAAAAGCGCTATATCTCATTCTATGTAGTCGCCTCGATGCTGAACTAAACCAACAGAACTCACTTCAATAATACCAATCCTCGCCCCTTGATCATAAGCCCGCCTTAAGAAAAAATGCACTGCTCCTCTACCCGGCATAGTAAGCTTACTATTATTTGGTAGGATATCTCCATTAATATTTGATTCTATAGTGGAAAAACTACCAAATTTTAGGCCACAAGCGTTTAAAATATGAGACATCAAGCTCACAATAGTACTTTTACCTTTTGTTCCAGTCACCCCAATAATAATCATTTTTTTCTGCCTTGATCCTAATGCAATTTTACCCTCATAAGCAAAAAATCGGTCTTTAAGGTCTCGTAAAACTTGAAAAAATTTTTTAATTAAATCCATAACTCAAATCTAAAATAATTAATTTAATCATAGCATAAATTTGCAATAAAATCAATGGACACTCACAAGTTTTGTTATCGCAAATAATAATAAAATCGCTCTGCATTATCTGCAAAGCGATTTTGAATTTTTAGATGAATTCAAAAATTAGATGAATTCAAAAAATCGTGGCGCCTTAATTATCATAATCACGACGACTTCCTCAACTCCTGCCCCTTCTATTATTATAGGAGGTATCTCTAGGCTTCATAGGTCTTGCTATATCAACAACAATTTGCCTTCCTTCAACCTCTTTGCCATTTAATGCAGAGACTGCTTTATCAGCATCTTCGTCCTCCATTTCAACAAAACCAAATCCCTTTGATCTACCGCTAGGTTTATAAGTAATAACATTAGCAGAAATAACAGTGCCTACTTCTGAAAAAAGATCCTTTAAACTCTCATCAGTCACGGTATAAGGAAGATTTCCAACATAAAGCTTCTTAGCCATAATGTTTTTTATTTAATTATATAGAACAAACGTTCTATGGTAATTATCTTTATTAAAATCAGTTAAAAGCCGACTTCTTCTCACTAACTTAGGGTTCATTTATTTAAGAAGCTTAAGTCTTGGAGCCCCCGTGCTAGATGAGTATTCTTTTAACATTTTCTTAAGGTTGAACTAGCCAACTTTAAGATATTATTATTTTAGCATAATATCAAAATAAAAGCAAGTATTAAAAAATATTTTTAGCTAAAGACTTTAAACTTCAAATAATATTTTTGTACGTACAGCCGTACGTACAAAAATATTATTAAGATTTACTTTATTCTTGTATAACCCTAAATACTTCTTCTACTGTAGTTAAACCCAGCTCGGCCTTTACTAAACCATCTTCAAACAAAGTAACCATTTGCTGCTTACCCGCCAGTTCCCTTAGACCATCAATAGAAAACTTAGGACTTTGAATATAATTTCTAATTTGTTCGTTAATATTAAATATTTCATAAATAGCCAATCTACCTTTATAGCCAGTATTACCACAAACTTTACAGCCCCTTCCTCGATACAGCTGAGTGGGAATATGGTATGATTCTTTTTTATAAGGACTTTCAATAAATTGCCTTTTAATTATCTCTTTAAGATTCTGAGGAACAGCATAACTCTCAATACAGTCCGGACAAATTTTTCTTACTAAACGCTGAGCAATAACAGCATTAATAGTAGCTGCTACTAAAAATGGCTGACAACCCATATCAAAAAGTCGAGGTACTGCCGTAACCGCATCGTTGGTATGTAGGGTAGATAAAACTAAGTGACCTGTTAAAGAAGCATTGATAGCAATGTCAGCTGTTTCTGAATCACGAATTTCACCGACCATAATAATATTTGGATCTTGACGTACAATGGAGCGTAAGCCTGTAGCAAAATCTAAACCAACTTTAGAATTAACTTGAATTTGATTCACATATTTTAATTCATATTCTATAGGATCTTCAATAGTAATAATGTGTATTTCTGGTCTATTTAATTTACTGAGAATTGAATATAAGGTAGTAGTTTTACCAGATCCAGTGGGCCCAGTGACTAAAATCATTCCATAGCTTCTCTTAATATTTGTCTCTACAGCGGCTGTTGTATAGGGCTGCATTCCCAACTCTTCAAAACTTAATGGTTTGAGGGCTCCGAGTAAAAGACGCATAGCTACCTTTTCTCCATACATTGTTGGCACAATGGAAATACGAATATCAAAAACATCTGTACCTTTGGTATATTTGAAGCGGCCATCTTGGGGTCTGTTGTGTTCATCAATCTGCAAATTAGCTAAAATTTTGACTCTGGCAATTAGAGCAGGGTGAGTCTCTTTAGGCAAACGAACGATTTCTCTTAATAAACCATCAATACGAAAACGAATTAAAACACTATCGCTTAGCCTCTCAAGGTGAATATCTGTAGCATTTAGAGAAGCAGCATATTCAATAATCGTGTCAAATAGAGAAACAATTGGCAACTCAGCGGCAGCCTCGGCCAAAGATAAACCTTCAATCCTAACTGCTTGTTTTAAATTCGCTTCAATAATATTTTTAAAATTTTCGGTAATATGCTGACGATAAAGAGCAAAAGCATTTCGCAAATCATCCTCGGTGGTAATATAAACCTTAATGGGAGTGTTGGTATAACGTTCTAAAAACTCAATAGCTTCTAAATCCGTGGGATCGGTCATAGCAACTTGTAAATATCTGCCTTCCTTGCCAAAAATAATAGCACTCCTGGATCGAGCAATATCTTCAGGTATAAGGTTTAAAATATCATAGGAAATATCCTTGCCTTTTAAATGAACTCGAGGAATTTGTAAATAATTTGATAAAAGTTCAATAAAATATTCCCGAGTAATTACTCCTTCGGAAACTAAAATATCAACTAAATTTTGACCTGTTCTTTGCGACTTTTCTAAATATTCATTAAATTTCTCCTCGTCAATAAGACGGCTTTGTAATAAAATTGGTTTTAAAATTTGTAATGAAATTGCCATAATAAATTACTAAATAATAATATCTCTTAAAACGGGCACATAAATAACAATAGCATAACTAATAAAAAAAGACAATAAGCTAATAGGTAGTCATAGGTAAAGCATTGAGAGGCGTTCCTGTTTTACTTTTTTATTTCTTTTCCATTCTCTCAAAATATTAAGAGTCTGAATAATTAAAAAAGTTAATAATAGTAAAATTAAAAATACAAAACAACGAGGTCAAGGATTGGTAATAATACCTAAAGCACAAAGTCATTTTTCCTCCGGATAAAAAAATCTCTCATCAAACTTTTTGTTCATTTTTTCCATTACTCAGATAACAAAAAGAGCAAAAACAATTGTAAAACAATTACCCCAAGCAAAACGAAACAAAGAATAATTCAGGGCATATTTTCAAGAAGTATAAGGGGGCAACAAAATTTTAGTAAAAGAATTTAGTGATCATAGTCAAATGTGAGCCACTATAAGATAGAAAGATTGAATGATCAATCCTCAAAGATTCATATAAAAAACCCTTTGGATAATTTTAATATGAGGCAAACGACGACGAACAATTCAAAATAAAATTAATCCTCCCAGGCTCAAAAAAGCCAGGGCAGGATTAAAGTAGTAAAAAAAGAAATTATTGATTACTTGAATTCAAGGATTAATTGCTATTTTTGGTAACACTATAATAAATCTAAATAATACTTTTATTAGTCATTGGGATAGAAATTCGTGGTCGTAGCAGGTAATAAGTTGATAACCTTAGTGCCAACCTCATAAACAGTGGGTAAATCTCCACCATCGCTACCTTCTCTCGATTTATATTGAGCTGATTCTAAATTAGCATTGAGCTCATATGACAAAGAGGTGTCGCAAGCGAAGGAATAAAACGTTGACGGCGTGGCAGTAACACCTTTATTCATCGGATCAATAGGCAACTGACCCAAAGGTGAATCTCCCATTGCAGCAAAATTAATTTTTAATCAGCCATCTGTACCATTAGTTGATCTATTAGTTGTTCCCAATCAAGCTGTAAAACCAGTTGGTAGGGTTCCAGGAGCTGTTGCGGTGGCAAAAATAGTAGTACTACCGGAACCGCCTACGCATTTTGTGTTAGTAGCCCCGTCTAAAACTGGACTATCAGCGGTCACCATATAATAATTAATAGCGGATGATAGAGTTCTTAAATCAGACATTCTCTGAGAATCTCGAGCTCTAGCAAATAACTGCGCCGGATTAATGGCAAATAAAACAATAGCTGCTAAAAGAGCTAAAATTGCTAGCACAATCATTAATTCTATTAAAGTAAAACCTTTATTAGATTGCATAATTAGTTTTTAAAAAATTAACGAAATTAATTTAAAATTAAAGTCGACGCTTTCTTAGTTTATAATTACTTTATTTACTTAATTCTTTTTCAAGTATAAACAAATTTTTCAAAAAAGTCAAGAGAGTTTTATACAATTTTCATTAATGATACAATGATGCAATTGTGCTTTTTCTTTTTTCTCTTGATTTTTTATAGGGATTTGGGACTCATGATGATTACTTTGAAAGTTTGCTAATCCCCCATCTCTTTCTGGAGCTCTTTTAAAAGCTCCACTCCGCGTGAAGTAATATTTTTAGGGGTTTTTATTAGAAGAGTAATATAAAGATCTCCTTGCCCGGCTTTATTAAAATGCTTTATTCCTTTGGACCGCACCTTGAGCACTGTACCAGAATCAACCCGAGGAGGAATATTTACAATTAAGTCTTTACCATTAATATCTTTGATTTCTTTTTTAGTCCCTAAAATCGCTTCAATAAAATTGATTTCCAAAGTCATATAAAGATCATCTCCTTTACGAGTAAAAACGGGATGGGGCAAAACACTAATTCTCGCTAAAAGATCTCCTGCTTTTTCTTTGGGATTTTTTTGGTGGCCTAAACCCTCCATTTTAATCACATCTCCGCTTTTAACACCGCTGGGAATATCAACTTCAATTGATTCATCAGCCAAAACACTGCCCGTTCCATGGCATTGATGACATTTTTTTTCAGGAATATTACCCCTGCCTTCGCATTGAGAACAAGTAACAATTTCACTAAAGGCACCAAAAATAAAACTTCTTGTTTGGCTAACTGAGCCTTTGCCACGACATTGAGGGCAGGTTCTTAATTTTGTACCTTTCTTATAACCCAAACCATTACATTCATCACACTTTTTATAGCGCTTATAATAAAGAGTTTTCTTCGCCCCTCTATTGACTTCTTCTAAACTAATTTCAACTTGAATTTCAATATTGGAATTCAAATTAACTGATGTTTTCGGAGTAGTTCCTCGAAAAAAATCACTAAATAGGTCACTAAAATCAAAGCCATTAATGTGGGAAAAACCGCTAAAATCAAAATCTTCTCCGCCATAGCCATAATTGCTATAATTTTCATAACCAAAACCTGGTCTCTGGCTCGCACCGACTTTTCTCATCATATCATACTGCTCTCTTTGCTTTGGATTAGAAAGAACCTGATAGGCTTCGTTGATTTCTTTAAATTTCTGCTCATCACCACTCGGCCTATCAGGGTGATACTGATAGGCAAGTTTATGAAAAGCTCTTTTAATTTCCTCTTCTGAGACATTTTCAGAAATACCTAAAATTTTGTAATAATCTTTTTTTGGATCCATACTTTTTGAAATTATAAATTAATTTGCCAAAATTTTAAAACCGCACTATAAAGAAAGGGTTTCTTGAGGAACGCTTCTTGTCTGAATTTTAAAAATTTTTGTTGACAAAAAAATCTTTAGAACTAATCATCCTACCAAACCCGTGAATAAATCTAAAATAGTTACTAAAGTGCTAAAAATACCAAAAATAACAAAGAAACCGCAAATAATGATAATAACTCTTATCAAGGGATTTTCGCTATTTTCGAGATATTGCTTTAATAAATCTGTGATTTTCTCATTACCTTGAATTTTAATGCCCAAGCTTTGAGACAAATTTTCTTTTAATGACTTCTGAACATCTTCAGTTTGAGACATTGAAATTAGATTCTCATAATTTTGCATCAAAGGATTTTGCGCTATAGATTTTGTCATAATTTCGTCGAGAGTCGCATTGCCAGAAGAAACAGAAGAAAAACCCTTAAAAATATTTTCTAAAACATAAAAAGAATAATCAAAAATTGTTGGTTTATTAGACGCTTCTTGCAAATATTTTTGATATAAAGATAAAAGAGATAAGCATAGCACTCCTAAAATAATAAATTTAGATCCGGCTTTCACAAAGTGACTTCAATTAAACTTCAAATAATTTTGAGCTGTATTCTTAATGGCATAAGTACCATATCATATGAAACAAAAAGAAATTAAGATACTTAAAATCGTAAAAAAACTTAGTGACTTAAAATAGCTCAAAAAAGGTAGAAGACTTACTAACATAATTATAAAAATTCAAAAAACTAATCATCGAGTCTCCAAAACAAAGCTCATAAAATAAATAAAAATCAAACCAAAAATAAGAGCTAAAACCAAAATAAGCAGATTAATTGTATTAATAACGGGAAGCTCTAAATAGTTAAAGAAAGAAAAGGCAGCAATCAAAAAGAAAAAAACAGCCACGCCCCCTAAAATATTTTGCTTTAAAGCCAGAGTTCTATCTTCTTGAGCTTTTTGATATAAGGCTTTAAAATCAGATTTGATATGGGGTTGCTTCTTTTTATTAAATCAAGGAAATTTCATAATTAAATATCATAATAATAATATTATTATAGCACAAACGAATAAAATAGTAAATAATATAATCCCTTAAAAAATAAAGATTTCAATATTAGGATTGTGTTTGCCTTAGGCAAACACAATCCTAACCTATTTTACCCTATTTTTCTTCATAATCCGTGTCTTGAACATCGGGATTCTCATTACTGTCAGATTCCTTCGACTCTTCTGTACTTGAAGATTGCGCTGATTTATACATTTGCTCTCCAATGATACTTAAACTTTTTGACAAATCATCCATTGCTTGTTTAATTAAGCTTATTGATTCGTCGCTTAAAATGGTTTCTTTATTAATCAAGGTTTCTAAATTGCTAATTTTACTCTTAACATCATTAATTACCTCAACTGAGACTTTATTTTCGGCTTCTTTAATACTATCTTGAGCAGTATGAATTAAATTCTCAGCTTGATTTTTGAGTTCGGTAAATTCACGACGTTTCTGATCTTCCTGACTAAATTTTTCGGCCTCTTGTTTCATCCTCTCTATCTCTTCCTTTGATAAATCAGTGGTCGCTTCAATTCTTACTGACTGAGATCTACCGGTTGCTTTATCAACAGCAGAAACATTTAAAATGCCATTTTTATCAATATCAAAAGTCACCTCAATTTGAGGCACACCTCGTGGCGCTGGCGGCAATCCGTCTAAAATAAATCTTCCCAAAGTTTTGTTATCACTAGCCATTGGCCTTTCTCCTTGAGTAATATGAATCTCTACAGCTGTCTGATTATCCGCAGCAGTTGAAAAAATTTCTGTTTTTTTCGTAGGAATATAGGTATTTTTAGGTATCATTGGCGTCGCAATACCTCCCAATGTTTCAATTGATAAAGTTAAAGGTGTTACATCTAACAAAAGCAAATCTTTAATTTCACCTTGTAAAGCGCCAGCCACAATAGCAGCTCCTAAGGCCACTACTTCGTCAGGATTAATATCTTTTTTTGGCTCTTTACCAAAAGTTTCTTTAATTCTTTGTTGAATCACTGGCATTCGAGTAGTACCACCCACTAATATAATTTCATCAATATCTTTCAAATTCAAGTGTGCCTCTTTTATTGTCAGTAACATTCGTTCTATGGAACGTTCCACTAAATCTCGAATAAGTTCTTCAAGGCGAGAGCGTGTTAATTTCAAAACTAAATGCTTTGGACCTTCAGGGGTAGAGGTTATGAAAGGCAAATTAATTTCAGTTTCTAAGAGATTGGACAACTCTCTCTTAGCCTTTTCTGCAGCATCCTTAATTCTTTGAAGCGCTAATTTATCGTTTGATAAATCAAGACCTTCGGTTTTTTTAAATTCTTCAATAACATAATCCATAATTTTTTTATCAATATCATCACCGCCTAAATGAGTATCTCCACCCGTGCCTAAAACTGTAATATTTTCCCCAAACGATCCTTTTTCATCACTAGTACCAACAACCTCAATAATCGAGACATCCAAGGTGCCACCACCAAAATCAAAAACTAAAATTTTTGCCTGCTGTCTTTTATTAAAACCATAAGCAACTGCTGCTGCCGTTGGTTCATTAAGAATTCTTTTAACTGTAAATCCGGCGATTTCTCCGGCATTCTTGGTGGCTTGACGCTGAGCATCATTAAAATAAGCGGGGACAGTAATAATTGCTTCTTCCACTTTTTCTCCTAAACGAGCTTCGGCATCCAGCTTTAATTTCTGAAGTACCATAGCAGAAATTTCTTCTGGCTTATATCATTTGTCTCCTAATTTAATTTCCACGCCTCCATTAGCACCTTCACGAGTTTTATAAGAAAAAGATTTGATGTCTTCTTGAACTTCTTTTTCATTAAAACGACGGCCAATAAAACGTTTAACAGAAAAAACCGTGTTTTCTGGATTCGTGATTGCCTGTCGCCGTGCTAACACTCCAACTAACCTCTCTCCATTTTTAGAAAGGGCCACCATTGAAGGCGTGGTACGTTCTCCTTCTTGATTTTCAATTATTCTTGGTTGACCATTTTCAAAAACAGCCATTTCAGAATAAGTTGTTCCTAAATCAATTCCTAAAATTTTAGACATAATTTAAAATTTAATTATTAAAATTTAATTAATTATAATTTTGTTATCTCCCTCAAACGAGCTAATCCTCGCGACTTGTTTTTGAGGGAGATAAACAAAATGAATTGTCTTGTTTAGATACCTTTCTGAGTTACTCAACAGAAATTGTATTCACTTTTTCTGTTTCTTTTTCTGAAGCTTTTGGCAAAACAATTTTTAAGACTCCATTTTTATATTCAGCTTTTGCCTTAGAATAATCAACATTTTCTGGTAAACGAATTACTCGTTCATAAAACCCCGATCTTGTTTCTTTTTGGTAGAAATTCTTTTTCTTAGTTTCTTTCTCTTCTGACTTTTTGCCAGAAATTTTAATTGTGTCTTTATCATAACTTATTTTTATATCTTTTTTATCCAATCCTGGCATTTGGTTTTCTATCACTATATTATTATCCTCTTCATAAATATCTGTAGTTGGCTCTAAAATAATATTGGAAAAATTATCAAAAATATCATCTAAAAACAAATCGTAAAGATTATGACGTTTTCTCCAGGGTATTAAATCAAAATTATTATTGCTCATAATAGTAAATTTAAATTTTTATTAAAATTTACGACCTTTAATTATACTTTTTATCTTAATTAAGCAATTTTTTATTTTTTAACTATTCTTACCTTTGCTGGTCTTAAAACGCGATCTTTAAAGTAATAACCTTTTTGAATTTCTTCGACAATATAACCTTCCGGTTTATCCGTCTCATCACTAGTAGCAATGGCTTCGTGCTTCTGAGGATCAAACATTTGACCAAGGGCTTCTATAGACTTAACACCATAATGATCTAAGAAATCTTGTAAATGAGAGTAAATAAGATAAAAACCATCTTTAAGCTGTTGAGCTTTACTATCATCACCATAATCACCAATAGTCTTAAAAGCAATATCAAAATCATCAACGACATTAAGCAAATCTTTTAAAAATTGGAGTTTTTCAAAATCAGCATATCGAATAAACCTTTCCTTCTCTTCTCCTTGATAGTTCAGAAAATTAGCTCTTTCGGTTTGCCAATTTTTCAGATATTCCTCCTTTTCTTTTGTTAATTTTTCTATTTCTTTTTTAAGCGACTCTATATCTATATCTGTCTGGTTTGGTAATTGATCTAAAGCCTTATCTTTGTTTTGTGCTTTTTTATTTTCGTCATTCATAATTAATTTTTATCTTTAATAAATTTCATCCATTAAAGTTCGGAATAGTTTTAAATGGTTTTTATAATCGGTCATCTTGGGGCTAAGAATACCAATAATACTTTCCAAGGGTTCACATTTAAATCCAATGAAAGCAAAATAAGGCGAAGATACTAAAGGATTTTGTTTGCCTAAATAAATTCTAATATTTCTATCATCCATTTTATCTTTAATAGCCCTCAATTTTTTATCCAGGCTGTCAAAATCTCTACCAATCGCTTCCCAATCATTTAAATCATCTAAAAATTCATCTTTTAAAATATACTTGAGCCCTGACGTAAAAATGATGTCATCTCTAAAAGAATATCATAAGCCCAAAGAACGGCATTTCGAAGCAATAAAATCTATCAAATTATTAGGGCAAAATTTTGGTTCTAAATAAGAGACTAACTTCTCGGCCAAGGGTTCGTCTTTTTCTTCTTTCCTTAGAATCTGATTAACTAAGTCGCTGATAATAAATCTCCACCCACGATCACTCAAAATTCGGCCAGAGGAAGTATGGGGCTGCTCTAAATAATTTTCTTTTAAAAGAGCATTGAGTTCTCTCCTAATAGTAGCTGAGCTTCAATCTAAATCATACCTGTCTTTAATTTTCTGGGATCCAACGGGCTCCAGGTCTGCGATCTGTACCTCGGCTACATAATATAATAGTTGTTTTTGACGTTGAGATAATTGAGGGCTCATATTAATATCTTAATTATCGCTTTTAGCTTTGATAAGAACTTAAAACTAATTTTAGCAAATTAGCACTCAAATGTCAAGAGTGCTCATCGTTAAATTAAATATTAAGTTTTGTTAAGAAATAAAACAAATAATGTAAGCTTTACAAGCTGAGTTTAATTAACTGGTATCTTCTTCAAAATTATGTTATTTTAATAATTTTATATTGAATTTCTTTTTTAGGAGTTTTCACAGTAACAACATCACCTACCATTTTATTGAGTAAAGCTTTTCCTAATGGTGAATCATCAGAAACAGCATTGGTTTCCGGAGAAACTTCAAACGAAGAAACAATCTTTATTACTTTCGGTTCCCCATCTTGTTTACGTACTGGATCTATAAACACTGTTGAGCCCAAATTAACTATTCGGCTGTTAAGATTATTGACTTTAATAATTTTGGCGTTTCTAATAATATTTTCGATTTCAGCAATTCTCGATTCTAACAAACCTTGAGCTTCTCGAGCTTCAGAATACTCGGAATTTTCTGATAAATCACCAAAACTTTTGGCTAATTTAATTCTATCAATTACTTCCTTTCTTTGTTGTTTTAAATTCTCTAATTCCTCTTTTAATTTCTCCAATGATTCTGGAGTTAAAGAATAGTTATTTTTTCTCATATTTAAATAAAATAATAAAAAAATGCCTCAAAGGGTATTTTTGACTTTTGTAATCTAAGGTCTAATATTACCTAAGTTTAATTTTTTTGTCAAGCAGATTTACTAAAATTTACCCAATTGACAAAAATTAGTAATTAAGCTTTAGATTACCTATTTTTGATACCGATTATCGTGATATCATCTCATTACTTTATCCACCACAGGAATAGCCACCACTGATCCTTGGGGAGGCTCTTCCAAAAGAACTAAGACCAAAATATCAGGATCTTCATAAGGAGCAAAAGCAGCAAAAAGAGCATTAGTTTTTTTGCCTTGTTCTATTTGGGGTGTACCAGTTTTTCCAGCCACTTTCATATCATCTAAATCCTTGAGCATTTGAGCCGAACCAATTGTCACTACTCCCCTCATTCCTTCTTTAACAATTTTAAAATTTTCTTTCTGAAACTTAAGCTCGCTTAAAACTCTGGGTGCAGCATTATAAACGATATTTTTATTGTTATCAATAATCTTAGAAACAATATAAGGTTTCATTATTTTACCTTCATTAGCAAGAGCCCCGAGATAAAAAGCTAACTCCAAAGGGGTTACCAAAAGATCACCCTGACCTATAGAAACATTATAAGTATCTCCAAGCCGTCATACTGGATCATCGGGCTTATTTACTTTCTTTCATTCTGGATCTGGTAAAACACCTTTTTTCTCCCCGTATAAATCAATACCTAAAATATTACCTAAATAAAATTTTTCCCAGTATTCTTTCAATTTCTGGATACCCAAGCCTTTAATGTCTTTATAGCCTCCGCCCAAAGCATAAAAATAAATATTACATGAGTTAGCAATGGCGCTTTTCATATCCACAATACCATGGTTTTTCCAATCACGAAAAATTGATGGCTTATTAGGATCATAAGGATTAGGAATAATTATAGCATCCTCGTCGCGAATCTTTTTTGATGGATCAATGGTTTTTTCTTCTAAAGCTGCTAAGGCCACAAGTGGTTTAATGGTTGAGCCTGGCGCATATAAACCGCTAATCACTCTATTAAGAAAAGGCATATGACTATTTTCTAACATCGCCCGCACTTCTTTAACTGGGTATCCTTTAGTAAGGGCATTAGCATTAACGGCTGGTAAGCTTACTAAGGCCAACATTTCACCTGTTTTGGGATTAGTAATAATTCCAGCGGCTTTATGAATGTGAAGGTTATTAGTTGCCTCTTTTAATGTTTGATAAAAAAATGTTTGCAAATCCCTATCAACGGTAGTTACCAAATTATTTCCCGGCTGGGCCGGCTCTTCTTTAATATAAGGACTCACTTCTGACTTTGCGT
Source organism: uncultured Candidatus Saccharibacteria bacterium (assembly GCA_964651585.1). Taxonomy (GTDB): domain Bacteria; phylum Patescibacteriota; class Minisyncoccia; order UBA6257; family JAKLIH01; genus CAZYWI01. Next base: position 16,860 of record CAZYWI010000005.1, read on the forward strand.
TTACTTCCATTATTCTTTTGCCCGAAACACCGTGAAGAAATTTTTCATAGTAACTCTCCAAACCCATTTTGCCAATAATATCAGCAACCGGATATTCAGGGTGATTTTTAATATCATTTTGATCCATTTTGCCAGTATAACCTATAAGATGCGAAAAGGCCTCGTCATCAAGATAATGGCGACTGTAATCTTCAATTAAATAAAAACCATTTTTATCCTCAGAAGAAATCTCTGACTCAAATCTCCTCGCTTCTTCTACGGAAACATTTGTTTCCAAAAGTACTGGATCAAACCCAAAATTACTTTTTGATTCATCCTTGTATTTGCTATCTCAATCTCCCTCAAGACTAAAAATCTCTTTAACTTTTTCAATGGTTGCATCCCGGTGAGAATTTTGTAATAAATCACGCGGAGAAAGAATTAAACTTAACGTCGTTTGATTTTCTACTAAATTATTGCCATATCTATCTAAAATTAAACCCCGGGCAGCTTTAATGGGAACATACCTTGTTTTGTTGTCCTCTGATAGTTTATAAAAATAAGAGCCCCGTGCTACTTGCAAATAAAAAACCCTAGCATAAAGAATGACTAAAAACCCTGTAATAATTACAAAGAATAATAAAAATTTCTGCGACGATAAATGCGCTTCTAACTTTTCCAATTTATTATTGGGGCGGCCTGTAACCATTTTATCTAATAAAATTTCTTCAATGTCAATGTTGGGTTTTTTAGATAATTGAGACATTTTGGTTATGATTAAAACGTGATTTTAAAATAAATATTAAAACGAACAATATTCAGGTAAAAAACATATTTGATAAAAAGCTTCATAAAAATATACTATCATAAAAAAGATAAATGAAAATAAAAACTAAATAATAAAGCAAGATAAAGAGGGAGCCAACAACAAGCTGAGAGATTTTTGTCTGAAAATCAAAAAAAAATGACAAAATATAACCCAAAATTAAAAAACAGCAAAACAGTATTGAGCTCACACCAAAATAATAAGATCTTAAACTATCTAAAATTAAACCTCCAATAAGTCAAAAACTCAGATTATAAAATAATTTTCTCTTAAAGAATAAAAAGATTAAAAAAATTAAAATAATATTGGGCCTAAAATAAAAAGATAAATTGGGCAAAATAATAAGAGCTAATAAAATAGTTAAAGCAAAAACTAAAACATCCTTGACCATATTCAATTCATCTTAATTAACAATTAGATCTATTTTATCATAAAATCCAATTTTGCACAAGGCCACTAAACACAGACATAAACATAATATTATCGTTATCATTTCACGTCTATCGTGAAATGATAACGATAATCTTGAGGTCTAAAAACCCTGATAGAAGCTATATTTTTAATGGCTCATTTA
>CAZYWI010000006.1:0-16995 GCA_964651585.1 uncultured Candidatus Saccharibacteria bacterium
TTTTAATAAATCACTCGATGGAATTGCTTTGTAATATTAAAAAAGAGGAAATACAAAATAAAACTATCACGCCCGAATGAGATAATAATCCACGCTATTCGTTGCTAGCAAAAATTATTTTTCCCACCTTAGCACCTACTATTTATCGTCTCACCTCTAGCGATTATCCTTCCAAAGTCGTTATCCAGCTCCACGAACCAAACGAAAGAATCCTTGAAATCACCACCAATCGTGTTTATGATCAATTTAATAAAAATTATATTTTCATTAAAATTATCAAAGACAAAACGCGTGAAGAACAACTTCTTAAACAAAAAACAGACTTCATTACTATAGCTGCCCATCAACTTCGCACCCCAATTACTGGAATAGCTTGAAGTTTGGAGGCACTTAAAGATGAATCAATCGGTCCTTTAAATGATAAACAAAAAGAAGTTCTTAATCTCAGTAGCGGAGCAATTGAGGAAATGAAAAAAACTGTCGAATCTCTGCTTGAAGCTGCCAATATTGAAGAGGGCAAATACGGCTATACTTTTAAATTGGCTAATTTAGAACCCATCGTCGATAGTGTACTTAGCCTTTACGCACCTAAAACTAAAGAAAAAAATATTAAACTCATTTTCTATAGACCTCAGCCTCCGCTACCACCTTTTATTATGGACCCTGATAAAATTAAACTTGTCATTCAGAATTTAGTTGATAATGCCATTAAATATAATGTGCAAAATGGCGAAGTAAAAATCAAGATAGAAAAACTTTCTGATAAACCCTTTATAAAAGTAAGCGTCGAAGACACCGGTATGGGTATTCCTCAAAAAGATTTAGATAAAATATTTTCCAAATTCTATAGATCAGAACCTTCAATAAAGCAAGAAACGCGAGGCATTGGTTTAGGTTTATACATTTGTAAAAATATTGTTCAAAATCACGGTGGTGAAATCTGAGCAGAATCAATAGAAAAACGCGGCTCAACATTTTATTTTACGCTTCCCCTTGATGCCAGCTTAATTCCACCTCAGTACCAAAAACCTCTTAATATATTATAAAATAAAGGTTATAACAAGAAAATCAAAACGAAAACGCCTCAGAATTATGATCCCCAAATATATCTGCAAAAATGTGAAGCCCTTGTATTTTTCTAAAAAATATGCTATAGTTTAAATATAATCATTGTTGTATATAACTAACTAAAAATTATTACTGTGCCACGACCCAAGAAAAAAAACACTAATAAAAATACCGATAGTGATAATGAACAAAATATAGAAAAACGCTATTTTGATATTATTCCGCCTCATTATGAAGAAAGTGGGGAAGATGAAAATATTTATGAGGAGCAAGATAATGATAATTTCTTTATCCCCATTAGAAAAGAAACTTTTACTCAGGAAAAACCCCCGGAAAAACCCAAAATAATAGCACATCAAGAAATAGCAGCAACAATTATAGAAGAAATAAAAGAATACCCAAAGAAAGAAGGGGTGGGTTTAGACTATAGATATCTTTTGGAAAGCGAAAAAAACGAAAAAATAAATCAATTGGACAATCAAGAGAAATGAGATGAGAAAACGTATAATGATGAAGAAGACACGGGGGATATAAATTTGGAAAAGCCGGCTCGAGCAAAAAAATCTTTCTTTAACAAAAATAATAAGATATTTATTGCTACCCTTGTTTGCATTTGTGGCATTATTCTAACTTATATTTTGGCAACTTTTGTTTTTAATAAAGCAAAAATTATTATTTCTCCGGTCAAATCAGCAAAAACTTTTGAGGGTTTAGTAATCGCTGATACAGCAGTAAAAAATATTGATAATGACAAAAATATCATTCCGGGTAAATTAATTTCATTAACAAAAAATATTGAGAAAGAATTCCCAGCAACTGGTAAAGTAATGGGCGGAGCTAAAGCCCATGGCAAAATTATTATTTATAATGCTTATAGCACCAGCCCTCAAATATTAGTTACTTCTACAAGGTTTGAAAGTCCAGATGGTTTAATTTTTCGCACTAATTCGCGTGTTATTGTGCCAGGAGCTACTATTAAAAACGGTGAATTAGTACCTTCAACTATTGAAGTAGAAGTTACGGCTGATGAACCAGGTTCTAAATATAATATTGCACCGTCCCGCTTTACTATTCCAGGCTTTAAAGGCACTGATAAATATCAGGGCTTTTATGGGGAATCTACTACTGCTATGACCGGCGGTAGCGATGGAGAGTCTATAGTAGTCTCACAAGCTGATATTAAAAACGCTGAAAAACAACTAGCTGAAGAACTATTCAAGGCCCTAAATAATGATTTAGAAAAACAAATAACCAAAGACGAGCGAGTTTTTAAAGAAGCAACTATAACTAAGGTAGGCAAAATTGAAACTGAAGCCCAAGTAGGCGACAGTAAAGAAAAATTTAAAGTTTCAATGTCAGGAGAAATAAGTACAATTACTGTTTCTAATAATGATCTGAACGAACTGATAAAAAATGATATTTTAGCTACTTTAGAAAAAGATACTATTATTGGCGGCAATTTAGTTTATTCTTTCTCCAATTTTCAACTAAATCTCTCAAATGGTACGCTTCAGTTTTATGTTATTGCCAATACAACATTAAAAAAAGATATTGATGAAAACGCAATTATTCAAGCCGTTAAAGGAAAACCAATTACAGAAGTACAACAAATTTTAAAACAAAATCTCAGCATAGAAAAAACCAAGATTCTTCTTTCTCCACCCTGATTAAATACAATTCCATCTAATGTTAAGAAAATTCAGATCTCTCTTGACTAATTTTAATTTTTTTAGTAGAATAGTATCAACTAAATTATTATGAAATCGAATACCAAAAATAAAGACTTAAGAGTAGAAGGTGTTATTACAGAATCTTTGCCATCAACAACTTTTAAAGTTAAGCTCGATGATGGAAGAGAAATTCTCGCCTATCTCTCAGGAAAACTGAGAATTCACTTTATTAAAATATTAGTAGGCGATAGAGTTATAATTGAATTGTCGCCTTATGACCCAAATCGAGGGCGCATTGTTTATCGCTATTAGCGAATCAAATAACTAAACTATCGAAATGAAAGTTAAAGCTTCAGTAAAAAAAATATGTAAAGATTGCAAAGTGGTTAGACGAAAAGGTCGCGTTTATATAATTTGTAAAAAAAATCCAAAACATAAGCAGCGCCAAGGCTAAATAATAAAGGATAATGAATCCTTAGCTCAAACCTGTAATTTAAGATTTAATCTATTTTTATGACACGAATAGCAGGAGTAAATATTCCTGATAACAAACAAATTCTTTATTCCTTGCCCTATATTTATGGCATTGGTTTAAGCTCAGCTAAAAAAATCCTTAAAAACACTAATATTAATCCCCAAAAGAAAACTAAGGAATTAAACGCTGAAGAAATTAAGAAAATTCAGGAATATATTGAAAAAAACTACAAAATAGAAGGAGAATTAAAACGAGAAAATAAAAAAAACATTACTCGCTTAATCAATATCGATTCTTATCGAGGAATACGTCACGCTAAACATTTACCAGTAAGGGGCCAAAGAACTAAAACTAATTCAAGAACTGTAAGAGGTAACGTTAGAAAAACAGTTGGCTCTGGCAGAAGAAAGGCTCCTACGCCAACATAGCATAAAAAATTAATCTATAATAAAAAACAATTACTATGGGAAAGAAAAGAGTTATTAGTAAAACTACTTCCATTGAAGAAGCAGAAAAAATTAAAGAAACAATAGCTAAAACAGCAGCTAAAAAATCCGTCACTAAACCCATAAAAAGGGGAATTATTTTTATAAACTCGACTTTTAACAACACTATTATTCAAGCTGCTGACGAAAAAGGTAATATTTTAGCCTCATCGTCAGCTGGAGCTATAGGTTTTTCAGGTACCAAAAAATCAACACCTTATGCGGCTTCAAAAGTAGCTGAGGTGTTAATAGAAAAAATCAAAAAATGGTGTCCCTTTGAAGCTGTGGTTAAAATTAAAGGAGTTGGCAAGGGCAGAGAAACGGCCTTACGAACATTGATTACTTATGGAAATAACATTGGTTTAGATATCACTACGGTTATAGATATTACGCCCATTCCTCATAATGGACCTCGGCCACCAAAAGCTCGTCGTACTTAAAATTTAATTAATAATTAGTTTTGAAAAATGATTTTGGATAAAAAATGTAAAAAATGTAGATCCTTATCAAGAAAACTTTTCTTAAAAGGAGATAAATGTCTTTCTGATAAATGTCCTCTTACTAAAAAACCTTATCCGCCAGGCAAGGCTAAAGGTAAAAAGAAACATAGTCGGACTCTCTCAACATATGAACAACAGCTAATTAGCAAAAAAGAAATCAAATTAGCTTATGGATTGACTGAAAAACAGCTTAAAAGATTTTATAAAGAAGCCCTAAAAACAAAAAAATCAACACCTGAAAGATTAGCACAATTACTGGAATTAAAGATTGATTCTGTAATTTTTAGTTTAGGACTTGCTAAGTCAAAAAAAGAAGCACGCCAATTAATAAACCATGGGCATTTTTTGCTAAATAACAGACGCCATACTATTCCTTCAACAGTACTTAAAGTTGGCGACGTTATTACTTTAAGGCCTCAATCAAAAGATCAAAAATTATTTAAAGAATTACTGGAAAAAAACAAAAAAACTAATATTCCCCAATGGATTGATTTTGATCCTAATAGTTATAAAGCAACAATTAAAGCATTACCTGATATTTCACAAATTTCTTATAATTTCGAGGCTGTAATTGAAAGTTTTTCACGATAAATAAGCAATTTCCAACTTTAAAAATTTAATTAAATTATTATGATTAGTTTACCCCTTGAAATAAAAACTATAAAAGAAACACCCACTGAGGGCACCTTTCAAATAGAGGGATTATATCCTCATTGAGGTATTACTATAGGTAATGCCTTGCGACGAGTACTTTTATCGTCGCTTGAAGGAGCCGCAATTACTTATGTAAAAATAAAAAATGCTCCCCATGAATTTATGCCTCTTACGGGTGTCTATGAAACAGCTTTGGATATCGCTTTAAATCTAAAAAATTTGAGAGTAAAAATGTTCACTGATGATCCACAAATTCTTACTTTATCTGTTAAGGGAGAAAAAGAAGTAAAGGCATCTGATATTAATCCTAATCCCATGATAGAAATTATTAATCCTGATCTTCATATTGCTAATTTAACCGACAAAAAAAGTGAATTGGAAATAGAAATGACAGTAGAAAAGGGTACTGGCTATCAGCCTTCAGAAGAAATAAAAAAAGATAAGCTACCAATTGGCGCTATTCTTTTAGATGCTATCTTTTCTCCAGTAATTAAGGCAAATTTTTCTGTGGAAGATATGCGATTAAAAGGACGAGTCGATTATAATCGATTAATTATTGAAATTGAAACTGACGGAACAATCTGTCCTTCTGAAGCCCTAAAGCAAGCAGCTAATATTTTAGCTCAACATTTTGCATGAATAGCGGATGAAATAAGTGAAAAAGAAATTCAAAATCAAGATATAGTCTCCCAAAAAGAACCCCAAACAGAACTCAACGAAGATACTAAAATAGAAAATTTGGGATTTTCTACAAGAACCTCTAACGCTTTAATTAATAATGGTATTAAAACCTTAGCTCACTTACTAAAATGTAAAAAAGAAAAACTACAACAGATAAAGGGATTAGGCAATAAATCCTTAGAAGAAATAGAACATTTTTTAGAAGAACATAATTATTCATTAAAATAATAATTTTATCTAGTATGAGACATCTTAAAAAAGGAAAAAAACTGCACCGAAAAAAGGATCAAAGACAAGCCCTAATTAAAACTATGGCTTATAACTTAATTATTAAAGAAAAAATTACTACTACAAAAGCCAAGGCAAAAATAATTCAACCCTTTGTAGAAAAATTAATTACCAAGGCTAAAAAACAAAATTTATCATCGTTACGCTATATAAAAAGTCAGCTTCCCCAAAAAGCAGCTAATAAAATTTATTATGAACTTTCAGAGCGCTATAAAAATAGAAATGGTGGTTATACACGGATTATTCCCACAGAAAAATATCGAATTAAGGACGCAGCAAACCTTGTTATTTTAGAATTAATAAAATAAAAAGTAAAAATAACAACATAAAAGAAAACAAATGAATAAAAATAAGAACTAAATATGCCAAACGAAATAAAACCATCAAACAAAACAAAAATTATTATTGATGCCACAAATCAATCTTGAGGGAGAGTAGCAAGCAAAGTTGCTTCAGTTCTGCAAAATAAAATTTCTCCTGACTATGCACCTAACAAAATAAATACCCCCAACGTAATAGTAGAAAATTTTTCCAAAATTAAATTTACTGGTAAAAAGCTAAAACAAAAAATGTATAGAAGGCATACTGCTTATTTAGGGCATCTTAAAGAAGAAAGTTTAGAATTTAAATTGCAAAAAAATCCCGAAAAAGCCTTTAAAGAAACAGTCAAAAAAATGTTGCCGAAAAATTCCTTACGCGATAAACGGTTAAAAAATCTTATAATTAAATTCTAACTATGTCGAAAAAAGCTAACCAACAATCACCGAAAACTTCTCAAGCCATTAACTCAGAAAATAACTTTAATGGTAAATATTATCAAGCAATTGGCAGAAGAAAAGAATCAACTGCTACAGTACGTCTTTATCCTCAAGCCGAACAAGCAGTTATTATTATTAATGGCAAGAAGCTTAGCGAATATTTTCCAGTTTGAGAAGATCAAGAAATAGTACTAGAACCACTTAAGCTCACTAATGTCCTAAATAAATTTGCCATTAGTGCCAAAACACGAGGAGGGGGTATTACGGGCCAAAAAGAAGCTGTTAGGCTGGGAATAGCGCGTGCTTTAGTGTTATATAACCCCGAATTTAAGTCAGAGCTAAAAAAAGAGGGGTTATTAAAACGAGATCCTCGTGTAGTAGAAAGAAAGAAGTATGGTTTACATAAAGCTCGCCGTGGTTTGCAATGGAGAAAGAGATAGTTTATACATAAAAAATACTAAGAGAAATACCATAAAGTATAAATGGGAGAAAGATTAAACTATCTATTTATGATTGAAAAAATATTGTTATATCAAAACGAAATAGTTTTAGAATTTGATGATCAAAAACATCAATATTTAGTTAATAATAAAGTTGTACCAAGCGTTACTACTATTACTAGCATAACAGCTAAACCTCAGTTAATTTACTGAGCAGTTAATCAAACTATAGATTATATTAAGAATAATATCAAGCCGGGTGTTATATATGACGAAATACAAATTTTAAATTTTCTCAAGGAAGCCAAAAAAAAACATACTGAGGTAAAAAATAACGCAGCAGAAATAGGCACTCTCGTTCACGGCTGATTATGCAAATATATCACCGCTAAAATCAACGGCACCCCAGAACCTCCACCGCCTATCAACAAAGAAATGCAAAGTGCTGTCAATGGTTTTTTATTGTGAGAAAAAGAAAATAACGTGCAATGGCTAATCAGTGAAAGAAAAGTTTACTCTAAAAAATATAATTTTGCCGGTACTCTTGATGCAGAAGCTATTGTTAATAATAACCTTGCCATTATTGACTTTAAAACATCAAACCATTTTCATAACGAATATTTAATGCAGGCTTTTGCTTATTTAGAAGCACGAAAAGAAGAAAATCCAGAAGGAAATTATAAAGAAGTCCATATTTTGCGTCTCTCTAAAGAAAATGAATTACAAAAAATAAAAGGGTTCGAGGTTGTTTCTTCTAATGACTTTGATTTACATATCCAAGCGTTTCTCGCTTGTCTTCATTTATTTCAATGACAAGAAAAAATGAAAGACAAAGAAATTCAACAATTATTAGAGGTATCTGAAAATGTTGATAAAAGTGACTAATGGAAATACACCGTATCTAAATTTATCTTATTAAAAAACTATGTTGATAAATTTTATTTTTAAGAATAAAAAGGTTAGCATACCTATAAAAAGAGGGGATGATATCCTACGGACTATTGACAAATTAAAAAAATATGATAAAATTGATATACTAAGAATAAAAGGTATCAACATCGAATACGAAGCCGGAGAAAATCCAAGTCAAATGGCCGAAAGAATTCTTTCGGTAATTTTACAAGCATCTAATTTTTCAAAAAAAGCTTTAAAAATTTTTTAATCTTTTAACATTTATAAAATCTATAGCAAATGCGTAGAAAATATCAAAAATTTCTCCCTTATAATTAAGGGAAAGATTTTATATTTATGTTTTCTATAAATTTGAGTTGTTTATAAAATATTCTAAAATTATTTTATGCAAAAAGAAAATAAAGAAATGAGGCAAAAAAATTTTGCTAAAAGGCCTCTTTTATTTACACCACCATCCTTAATAGCCTTTCAGCGTAATTCATTCGAAAATTTTATCAATAATGGTATTAAAGAATCTTTTCAAGAGGTGTTTCCCATTACAGATTATAGTAATAAAGATTGAATTTTAGATGTTACTGATTATTATTTAGAGGAACCAAAAACCGATCCAAAAACAGCACAAGAAAAAGATAAAAACTACGAAGCCGCCATAAGAGTAACCCTCGTCTTAACCCGTAAAAAAACTGGGGAAACGAAACAGCAAGAAATTTACTTTGGAGATATCCCAATGTTAACAGAGACTGGCACTTTTATTATTAATGGAAACGAGAGAGTCATTATTTCCCAATTAATTAAATCTCCTGGAGTTTATTTTAATATTGAATATTCTCCGCAAGGAAATAATCTTGCTCAGGCCACTATTATTCCAAAAAGAGGAGCTTGATTAGAATTTATTACAGAAACGGATGGCTCTATTTGAGCTAAAATTGATCGTAAGAAAAAAGTGCCTGCTACTATGGTTCTTAAAGCTTTTGGTGTAGAAAGTAACGATGAAATAAAGCGACTATTTTACGAAATAAATAATGGTGAAATAAATTATATCGAAAAAACCTTAGCTAAAGATTTTACTAAAAACCAAGAAGAAGCCTTGTTAGAAATCTACAAAAAAATGAGACCAAAAGAGCCGGTTGCTATCGATAACGCTACATCTTCTTTCTTCAATCTATTTCAAAGATTTGACAGATATAGCTTAGATAAAATAGGCAGATATAAATTTAACCAGAGACTTAATCTCCCCCAAGAAGAAACGACACAAAAAGAATTTTGAGTACTTCAGAAACGAGATATCATTGCTATTATTAGCGAACTCATCCATTTAAATAATGATCCGGATGCCCAACCCGATATTATTGATCATTTAGGAAATAGACGGGTGAGATCAAATGGCGAATTACTTCAAGATAGATTTTTTATGGCTTTAATGAGAATGAAAAGAGTTATCCAAGATAAAATGACCCTGTTAAACCCCGAGGTTTTAACTCCCTCCCAACTAATCAATCCTCGTATCCTTACTAATACTTTGAGAGAATTTTTCAATACCTCGCCGCTATCTCAATTCATGGACCAAGTTAACGCTCTTTCAGAGCTAGAACATAAACGTCGTCTCACCGGATCAGGCCCTGGCGGTATTAAACAAAAAACTAAAAGTGGCGTTGAAGTAAGAGATGTCCACCCAACTCATTATGGAAGAATCTGTCCTATTAACACTCCTGAGGGACCAAATGTGGGATTAGTATTAAGCTTAGCTACTTTTTGTCGTCTTAACAATTTAGGCTTTTTAGAGGCTCCCTATTATAAAGTAATCAATAAAAAAATAACTAATGAAGTGGTTTGGCTTAATGCTCTCGAAGAAGAAAAATATGCTATTTGTCGTGGCGACGTGCCTTTCAACGAAGAAGGAGAAATTCTTTTAAAAGAAGCAGAGGTACGTATTAATGGTGAACCGCAAATTGTGCCGGCTTCTCAAATTCAATTAATAGATGTCTCACCATTTCAAATTTTATCCCCAACAAGTGCTCTTATTCCTTTTATAGAGCATGATGAAGCCCATCGATCTTTAATGGGCAGTGTAATGCAAAAACAAGCAGTACCTTGCATCAAAAAAGAAATTCCCTTGGTAGCTACGGGGTTGGAATCACAAATAGCCCAAGATTCAGGACAAGTTATTTTGGCAAAAAGTAACGGTACAGTAATACAAGTTGACTCGAAAACTATTACCATAGAAACAAATGATCATAAGAAGGAAATTTATACCCTTAAAACATTTACAAGAACTAATCAAAATACCTGTCTACACCAAACCCCACTTGTACGCAAAGGAGACAAAGTAAAAGCAGGAGATGTTTTGGCAGATAGCTCGTCAACATCTAATGGACAATTATCTTTAGGTGTTAATCTCTTAGTTGCCTATATGCCATGATATGGCTATACTTTTGAAGACGCAATCGTTATTTCAAGTCATTTATTAAAGCAAGATATTTTTTCTTCTATTTATACGGAGGAGTTCATTTGTGATCAGCAAGAAACAAAATTGGGGCCAGAAATTATTACCAATGATATTCCTAATGTCTCAGAAAAACTTCTTAAAGATTTAGATGAAGAAGGAATAATTAGAATAGGAGCCGAGGTACACAGTAATGATATTTTGGTTGGTAAAGTATCCCCCCGAGGTGAAGTTGAATTAACTCCAGAGGAGAGATTAATGAGAGCCATTTTTGGCGAAGAATCTAAAGAAGTTAGAAATACGTCTCTTTATTTAAAACACGGGCGTCAAGGCAGAGTTATTAATACTCGGATTTTGTCTCGGAAAGAAGGAGACAATTTAGAGGCTGGTGTAATTAAAAGAATTTTTGTCGAAATTGCTGAATTAAGAAAAGTAAAAATTGGAGACAAATTGGCTGGTCGTCATGGAAATAAAGGAATAATTAGTATTATTGCTCCCGAAGAAGATATGCCTTTCTTAGAAGATGGTACTCCTGTAGATATCATACTTAATTCGCTTTCTATACCCAACCGTATGAATTTAGGACAATTATTTGAGGCTCAATTAGCTTATGCTGCCAGTAAATTAAATTATCAAGCTATTTCTGCTCCCTTTAACGGAGCAACAGAAAAAGAAATTCTCGAAGAAATAGAAAAAGCTGGACTATCATCTCAAACAGGCGGTAAAGTAATTCTTTACGATGGTAGAACTGGAGAAGCATTTAATCAAAAAGTTACCATTGGTAAAATTTATATGATGAAATTAAATCATATGGTTTCAGATAAAATGCATGCACGTTCTGTCGGTCCTTATGCTTTAGTAACACAGCAACCATTAAAAGGGAGAGCTCAAATGGGCGGTCAAAGATTCGGTGAAATGGAGGTATGAGCTTTAGAATCATATGGCGCCGCTAAAACTTTACAAGAAATGCTCACTATTAAATCTGATGATATTATTAGCCGCCGTGATGCTTATAGCGCTATTATCAAAGGTGAAAAAATTAAGAGCAGCCCCATTATTCCTGCTGCTTTCAATGTTATTTTAAGTGAATTAAAATCATTATGCTTTGATATTGAAATTCAAAATATTAAGCAAAATGTGAATTTATAATAATCTATAAATAAATTATATTAAATTTTTATTATGATGAATGAGACAGAGATAAGCTCTTCAGATGATTTTGAAAGCTTGCAAATTAAGGTAGCATCTCCAGAGAAAATATTGTCTTGGTCTAGGGGTGAAGTTACTGAGGTAGAAACTATAAACTACAGAACTCAAAAACCAGAAAAAGGCGGCCTATTTTGTGAGGCTATCTTCGGCCCTATTAAGGATTACCAGTGCAGTTGCGGTAAATATCGTGGTGTTCGTTATAAAGGAATAAAGTGCGACCGTTGTGGTGTAGTTATCACTCATTCCAGCGCTAGACGTAGTTGATTAGGACATATTTCATTATGTGTCCCAATTTGCCATATCTGATATCTCAAGACGCCCCCTCATATTTTAGAGCTGGTATTAAATATTCCTACTTTAGCTTTAGAACAAATCATTTATTATAATACCTACATTATTACTAACGTTAACGAGAGAGAATTAAAGGAAACTCAAAATGAAATCGAAAAAGAATATAAAACAAAATTAAAAAATACTAGTCAGGAAGAAAAATCAGATATTACCTTGAAATATAAGCAAGCTTTAAAAGAATTAGAAATCCTTCGTGTTAAAAGAGTAATTAACGAAAAGGAATATTACTATCTTATCAAAAAATATGGTAACATTTTTGAAGCTGAAACAGGATCTGACCCAATTCTCAATTTTCTAAAAAATCTTGATTTATCGGAAGAGATTAAGCAGCTTGAAAAAGAATTAGAAAAAAAAGCTATAGGACAAAAACCAAGAATTTTAAAAAGATTAAAAATATTAAAATCGTTACAAAAATCTAATACTAAACCTGAGTGATTATTTCTTACTAATTTACCAGTTTTACCCCCGGATTTAAGACCAATGGTACCGCTAGACGGAGGCAGATATGCTTCCTCTGATTTGAATGATCTTTATAGGCGTGTAATTACCAGAAACAACCGATTAAAAAAGCTTATTAATTCTAATGCCCCATCAGTTATTGTTAAGAATGAGAAAAGAATGCTTCAAGAAGCAGTAGATATGCTTTTTGACAATTCTCTTCGTCAAGGAAGACAACAAGCCCTCAAAAAAGCTCAGAGAAAACCCTTGAGATCGTTAGCTGATATTCTTAAGGGAAAACAGGGACGATTTAGACAAAATTTATTAGGTAAACGCGTCGATTATTCGGGAAGATCTGTAATCGTTGTTGGACCAACCTTAAAATTTGATGAGTGCGGAGTACCAAAAGAAATGGCTCTGGAAATTTTTAAACCTTTTGTTATTCACGAGCTATTAGCCAAAGAAATAGTTCATACTATTCCTATGGCGAATCGTTTAATTGACGAAAAAACTGATGAAGTTTGAGCTCTTTTAGAAGAAGTCATTAGGGGAAAATATGTACTTTTGAATAGAGCTCCAACTCTTCATCGTTTAAGTATTCAAGCTTTTCATCCAGTTTTGACTGAGGGTTTAGCCATCCAAATGCATCCTATGGTTTGCCAACCGTTTAACGCTGATTTTGATGGTGATACTATGTCTTTGCATCTTCCTCTTTCAGATGATGCCCAAAAAGAATGCAATGACATTATGTGCTCCGTTTTAGGCATGCTAAAACCATCAAACGGAGAAGCCACTATGGAACCAACGAGAGAAATTATTTTGGGATGCTATTGATTAACAATTAGTTTTGACCATAGAATAGGAGAAAACAAAATATTCTCCAACGGCCAGGAAGCAATATTTGCCTATTCTAATAAAAAACTTGATCTTCAAGCAAAAATCAAAGTAAAAAACCCAAAAGCAAAAAGCTTTACAAACTGTCAATCTAATTCCTCATCTAATAATCAAGAGACACCCCAGTTAATAGAAACTACAGTTGGCAGAATTATCTTTAATAATTTATTGCCAGACGATTATCCTTATCAAAATTTTGCCTTTAATAAAAAAGAGTTAAAAAATCTTACCAATAACTTAATCCATAAATACGGGTTTGAAAAAACTTCTTATTATTTAGATAAAATTAAGGATATTGGTTTCTTTTATGCAACTAGTTCGGGATTAACATGAAATCTATTTGATTTAAAAACGCCAAAAAACAAACAAGAATTTATTGAACAAGAAGTAAATGCTAATAAAATAATCTATAAGCAATACGAGGATGGACTTTTAAGTGAAGAAGAAAAGCATTTAAAAATTGTTGAAAATAATTTACAAATAGTTAATAAAATTAAAGAAGAAGTATCTGCTTTAGAACCAGAGAATCCTATCAAAATTATTTTAGATTCTGGTAGCAGAGGAACTTATGATCAACTAAACCAAATGACTGGCATTAAAGGCTTAGTGGTTAAACCAAATGGAGATGTCATTGAATTACCCGTACATTCTTCGTATAAAGAGGGCTTCAATATGCTAGAATATTTTATCGCTACTCACGGTTCAAGAAAGGGTTTAGTAGATACTGCTATAAAAACTTCTCAATCCGGTTATTTAACAAGAAAATTAGTTGATGCTGCTCAAGATATTATTATTCAAAATCAAGATTGTGGTGATGATACCGGAATAGAAATTCCCCGAACCACCGGCAAAGAATTGGAACAAACCTTCGAAGCCCGTATTGTTTCAAGGGTTTTAGCTAAAGATGTAAAACTTAATAAAAAAACCATCAAAAAAAATACTTATATTGATGCTGAACTAGCAAAAGAAATTAGTAATGATCCTGGTATTAATTCAGTTTGAACATTTTCCCCATTAACTTGTAAAAATACGTCGGGTCTTTGTCAAAAATGCTATGGATTAGATCTAGCCAAATGACAACCAATTGCTATTGGCGAAGCCACCGGTATTATTGCTGCCCAAGCCATAGGAGAACCCGGCACTCAATTAACTTTACGTACTTTCCACGGTGGTGGTGTAGTATCATCTTCTGATATTACCCTGGGACTACCTTATGTAGAATCGTTACTTGAATGTCGTCATCCTAAAGATGAAGCTATTTTGTCAGATGTTAATGGTGTTGTAAAAGATATTACGGAAAATCCTCTAAAATTAACTATCGAAGTAGGGGAAAAAACCCGCAATCCATTTTGAAAAAAATATAGCCATAGTAAAAAAATAAAACAATTTTTAGAAAAAGGGGATGAACTTAGTTACTCTATCACACCCAACAAATCAATTCTTGTGAGTGTTGGAGATAGAGTTGAAATAGGACAGAAATTAACAACTGGTGGAGTCAACTTAAAGAAATATTTCAAATTAGTAGGCACTCAAAAAACTCAAGATTATATAAAGAAAGAAATTCAGCAAATTTTTTTATTAGCTGGCCAGGAAATTCATGAAAAACATTTTGAAGTAATAATTAGAAAAATGTTTTCACAGCTCATTATTACAAAGAATGGAGATTCTGATTTTATTCCTAATGAAGTTGTTTCTATTAAAAGATTTATTGAGACAAACTACAACCTCTTAAAAAACAAGAAAAAACCCGCTCAAGCTTATCGTCTTATTAGAGGTATTAAAAGCGTAGCCTTAAATTCAGATAGTTTTCTTGCTGCTGTATCTTTTGAAGAAACCTCCCATTCACTAATCAAAGCAGCAATAGAAGGTAAAATAGATAATCTCGAAGGTCTAAAAGCCAATGTCATTATAGGGCGACTTATTCCGGCAGGTACCGGATTTCGTCATTAACAAAACCAATAAAAGATTATATTCACGCTCATAGAAAAACTAAAGTTATGACACATTTTAATTTTAAAAGCGGCTCGCCAAAATATATTTATTTTGATTATGCTGCAACAACACCTATAGATCCCAAAATTTTAAGAAATATGATTCCTATTATGCATAAGTATTATGGTAACTCTATGTCTTTGCATAAAAGGGGACAAGAAGCAAAAGAATTATTAGAGCGCAGCCGAGAATCATTTGCTAAGCATCTTAATGTATCTCCTGGAGAAATAATTTTTACAGGCAGTGCAACTGAGAGTAATAACTTTGCCTTAAAAGGTATAGTTAATCTATTTAAAAACAAAGATAAAAACATTATTATCTCTGGATTAGAGCATCCCTCAGTACTTAATGCGGCTAAATATTTAGAAAACAATGGATTGTCTCTTTCAATTGCTCCAGTAACCAAAGAAGGAATTATTGATATTGATACATTAGCAAAACTTATTAAAGATAACACAATTTTGGTCTCAGTTATTTATGTGAATAATGAGATAGGCTCGATCCAGCCCATTGAACAAATAGGTGACTTAATAGCGCGGATCAAACAAGGGCGAGTTGAAAGAGGTAACGATACTCCTCTTTATTTTCATACTGACGCTACACAGGCCTTTGGTAAAATACCTATAAATATTAAGAACTTAAAATGCGATCTTTTAACTGCCTGTTCTCATAAAATTTACGGACCTAAAGGGGCAGCGCTCCTCTATATTAAAAAAGGTGTTAATATTGAACCTTTATTACATGGTGGAGGCCATGAATTTGGACTTCGTTCGAGTACCGTAAATATTCCAGCCATTTTTGGCTTTTGAAAAGCCTATGAGCTTGCCTTAGAACGCCTTTCATATGATTCCAAGAAAATATCTAAGCTCGCTAATAAAATGCTCAAAGAGATATCTCGTAAAATTAATGGAGCTTGTTTAAATGGCGAAAGATCAAAACAAATATATAATATTCTTAATTTTAGGTTTGATTATATCGAAGGCGAATCACTTGTTTATTTGTTAGATAATGAAGGGATAGGTGTCTCTACTGGTTCAGCCTGCGCCAGTACTCATTTAAAACCAAGTGAAACATTATTAGCTATAGGGCTCAAACCAGAAGAAGCCCAAAGTTCAATTCGAGTCTCCTTGGGAAGATTTAGTACTCAGCAAGAGGTGGATCGCTTACTAAAGGTTTTACCAAAGATTATTAAGCAGCTAAGAAATATCTCGCCCTACGGCAAATATTAAAATATCTTTATGAGCGAATCTTATTCTAAAAAGGTGCTTTCTCTCTTTAAAAACCCAAAAAATTATGGTAAAATTAAAAATCCTGATGGTATAGGAAAAGCGGGTAATCTTGCTTGTGGAGATGTAATGGCTATTTATATTAAAGTTGGGAAAAATAAAAAGCAAGAGGAAATTATAAAAGATATTAAGTTCGAAACATTCGGATGTGTTGCCGCTATTGCTACTTCCTCAATCATTACGGAGTTAGCAAAGAATAAAACCTTAGAAGAGGCTTTAAATATTACTAAAAATGATGTTATTAAAGCCCTCAATGGTTTACCCCCAATAAAAGTTCACTGTTCATTATTATCCACAGATGCACTTTTTGAGGCTATCTATGATTATTATACAAAGCATAATTCAGAAAAAATTACTAACGAGCTGGAAAAAAGGCATCAAAGCATCTTAAAAAGCAAAAAGATAATCGAAGAAAAAAATTCTGACTGAGTAAAGAAAGAAGAAAAGCAAT
>CAZYWI010000007.1:0-15790 GCA_964651585.1 uncultured Candidatus Saccharibacteria bacterium
ATTCCTTAATATATATCAAGAGTAGCATAATAAAGATTAATAGTCAAGAGTCAATTTATTTTTTTGCTCATTTTGACTTTAAGCGGCTAGCTTTATTTTTATGAATAATATTTTCTTTTGCAGCTTTATCAACTGCTTTATAGAATTTTGATAAAGATTTCTGAACTTCTTCTTTGTTATTAGCTTTTAGATTTTTTTCTAATTCTTTTCTAGCTTCTCTAATTTTTTGCTTATAAGTCAAATTTCGTTTATAATGACGTTTATTTTGTCTTAAAGCCTTTTTTGAAGATTTTATAATTGGCATAACATCAATTTAATTAATTATAAAATAAATATAGCATATAAATTCAGAGAAATCAACTACTCTGCGCCAAAATCTGTGCCCAAAACACGCTGCAATTCTTCTCAGGAAGTAAAACCTCCCAATACTTTAATTAAGCCATCTTGCAGCAGAGAAAGAGCTCTTACCTCAATTGCTTTTTTCAAAACATCAATCTGAACGTTTTGGCTAATTAACTTCCGCAACTCTTCATTAATAGTTAAAATTTCAAAAATACCAGTAATACCAGAATAGCCAGAATAATTACATTTTTCACAACCCTTAGCTTGATAAATCCGATTTTTCCCAATTAAATAATGCTCAAATTTTTGATAAATATTTTTCGGCAAAACGGCAAAGGCCTTATCAATTATTTCTTTTTGACTTTTATTCAAAACAATCTCCTCTTTACAATAAGGGCAAAGCTTTCTCACTAATCTTTGAGCAATGATAATATTTAAACTAGAGGCAATTTCTGAAGGGGTAATTTGAAAATTTTCTAAACGAGTAATTGCTGTTAAACAATCTTGAGTGTGCAGGGTTGATAAAATTAAGTGACCAGTTAAAGAAGCTTGAATAGCAATTTTGGCCGTTTCAGTATCACGGATTTCTCCTACCAAAATAATATTGGGATTTTGCCTCAAAAATCCTCGCAAAGCAGTGCTAAAAGTATATCCTTCTTTAGGATTCACGTTGGTTTGAACAATGCCTGGCAAACGATATTCAATAGGGTCTTCAATAGTCATAATTTTAACTTCGGGCTTGTTTAAATTAGATAAAATAGCATAAATGGTAGTAGTTTTACCTGAAGAAGTTGGCCCGCAGCCTAAAATAATGCCATTAGGTTTTTGACTGGCTTGCTTAATGATGGGTAAAAATTCCGGTAAAATACCCAACTCAGTTAATCCTAAAATTCTAATATCTTTCTTTAGTAAGCGCATTACAAGTGATTCTCCGTAGCCACTTGGCACCAAAGAAATTCTTACATCCTGAGAACCATTCACGCTATCAATATTAAATCTACCCTCTTGAATCTGTTGCGTCTCCTGTGCTTCTAAGCCAGCTAAATTTTTGACAAATTGAATTAAAAACGAATGCATTTCCAAAGGAAAATATAATTTTTCTTGAAGTAAACCATCAATTCGATAACGAACAACGCTTTTATTTTCTTGCGGCTCAAGATGAATATCTGTGGCGTTATAAACTAAACCAAGGGCACAGATTAACCTAAAAGCATCTTCGGTTTTAGCATTTTGCATAATTGATTGAAGTGAAGTCAAATTAGTTAAATTTTGCTTCACTAAATCATACTCATCTTTAGAAATAGTAATGCCTCGAGTTAAACTTTGAGCAATTAATTTTGAGTAAAGCATCTTTACATAATCAATATCTCCAGCTACTCTGGTTATTTCTTCTAAAGAAGTAATGCCTTCTAAAACTTTTAGTAAACCATCATGAAAGAGCGGTACCATCCCTTCATTAATCGCCTCTTCTCTAATTTCATCAACGCCAGCATTTTGTCTAACTAAATCGTTGATGTCTTCATTTAAAAATAAAAATTCAAATAGTCCTATCTGTCCCTTATATCCGAGTCAATTACATTTTTCACAACCTTTAGCTTTATAGAGAGCGGGAATACTTAAGGAAATTTTCACGCCACTGCGAGGCGAAAGAATGCTCAAAGCTTCTTGAATAGATTTTATTAACTCGGGTTGAGGTTGATATTTTTCTTTACAATAAGGGCAAAGCTTTCTCACTAATCTTTGGCCAATCACCAACTTTAATGCATCAGGAATAATGTCTTTATCAATGCCCATTTCTTTCAGACGACTAACAGCCCCTGAGGCTTCATTGGTATGTAACGTGGAAAAAACCAAGTGGCCAGTTAAAGAAGCTTGGATGGCAATTTTAGCCGTTTCGGCATCGCGAATCTCTCCTACCAAAATTACATCAGGATCTTGACGCACAATAGAGCGCAAACCATTAGAAAAATCATAACCCTTTTTGATATCAACTTGTGTTTGATTGACACCCTTAATTTTATATTCAATAGGGTCTTCAATAGTAATAATATTAATGCCTGGAGAAATTTTTTGCTTTATTAAGGTGTAAAGAGTAGTTGTTTTACCCGAACCAGTTGGTCCAGTTGCAAGAATCATACCATTAGGGCTCGAAAGAAGAGCTTGAACTAATTTAACATTCTGATCATCAATGCCTAAATCTTTTAAACCAAATTGAGCTCGCGAAGGATTTAATAAGCGCAAAGTTAAAAATTCACCATTGGGTCCAGGAATTGAAGCCACTCTCACCTCAAAAATAACATTTTTATTTTGAATGGTAAAACGTCCATCTTGGGGTATATTTTGAAGATTAATTTTTAAACTTCCTAAAAGTTTAATACGATCTCTTAAGGCTTTATAAATATTTAAATTGAGTGAACCAACATCAAAAAGTAATCCATCAATTCTAAATTTTAATAAAGCTTCTTTTTCCAAAGGATCAAGATGAATATCTGAAGCATCTGCTTCCATTGCTGATTTTAAAATAATAGAAAGGATTGTGGTAATATTGCGACTATCTAACTGACTTAAATATTGATTTAAATCTTTAAACAAAACTAAGGGATAATCGGAAACATTAATAAAATTACTAATTTCTGTACGCGGAGGAGGAACTAATTTATATTTTTCTCAAGCAAAATCTAAACTTGCTTTAGAAGCCACAAAAAGCTCAACCTGAAAACCTTGAGTTTTTAGTTGGCTAATGATTTGCATTGCTTGAGGCAATTGAGGATTAAGTACTGCGAGAGCAACGCTATTACCCTTCTTTTGAAAGGGCACTAAATAAGCTTCTCGCGCTGCCTGCTCTGACACTAATTCTAAGGCTCAAACCTCAATGGGAGTGCGCTTTAGATTAATATAAGGTAAATTATATTGCAAAGCTAATTCTTGAGTACTGCGCTCTCGAGCTTCTTCATAAATTTCTTTTAATTTTTCTTCTCTTTGAGATTGCCGATCGTTGAGATCCATAAATACAAAATTTAATCTTTACATAATCATAACAAAAATTTTGGAAAAATACAAATAAAGTATCATGCATTATTTACGTCCTCAAATATTTATGATATAATAATATAATAAATTAATTATTTTATGAAACAATTATTTATTGCCACCTCTCCAGGACAAACACGCCAATTAGCGAAACGCACCGCTCAAAGAATTAATAAGGAATATAGTGTTTATACTAAAAACCGTACTCAAGCTGCTATTATTGTCTTAAAAGGTATTTTGGGCAGTGGTAAGACAGAATTTACTAAGGGTTTAGCACAATATTTTGAAATTAAAGAAAATGTTTTAAGTCCCACTTTTATTTTAATGAGAAAGTTTAAAATTAATAAAAAAACAAGTGCGTTTCAAAATTTATGGCATCTTGATTGTTATAGACTTTTACCACATCCTGACAAACCCTTACAAGATCTCAATTTAGGAGATATTCTTAATGATCCACAAAACATTGTAGTAATCGAATGAGGTGAATATTTAAAAATACTTAAGCAATATCGCACGTTAGTTATATCATTCTCCATTAAACAAGAAAGACAAAGAAAAATTATTATTGATTTTCTTTAATTATATTCATCTTAGAAGAAGTGGTAATAACTATTCTTAAGTTCTTTTGAGGATAAATTTGTGCTAAAAATTGTTTTAAATCTTTTTCTAAATACTTGATTTCATTAGCAATAATAGAGTTAATGCATTCTAAATAAAGCGTATTTTGTTTAAATAGTTTTACTTTCACTTGCTGTTCTAATGCAAGGTTTAATAAAAATTTTTTGGTTTGTTGTATAACTGCTTCATTTTTTATATAAGGCTCTAAGCCTAATTGCTTAGCTCTTTTTTTTAATAATAATTCAAAGAAATAAAAGCCATATTTTAAATAGTTAATAATATCATTTATAACTTAATGGGCGCAGTCACATAAAGAAAACTATCATCGTCAACATTTTTAATTAATGCAGGTTTATCCTCGCTTAAACCAATGAAAACTTGCTCACCTTCTAAAGATTCAATACCATCTAATAAATAGCGAAAATTAAAACTAATATTAAGTGGTTTACCCGAAATATCTCCTTTAATTTTTGAGATACCCTGGCCTAAAGTAATATCTTGACTTTGAATTTTGATTTCATGATTCTCTGTTATTACTTCTAAATTAATATCGTTAATTTTACTTGTAAATAAACTTACTAATTTAATTGCATCAATTAATTCTTGTCTATTTAAAATTATCTCGGTTTCAAACGCCGAAGGAATAATGGATTTATATTGAATATATTCTCCTTCGATAAGACGGGAAATTAAATTAGCTGTCTCAAAATCAAAAAATATCTGACTTGAATTAATATATATTTTCACATTTACAGGTTTTTCTAGTGTTGGAATAATTCTTAATATTTCTTGGGCTGTTTTAATAGGAATAATTGCCGAAATAGGATTGGTAATATTGGATTTTATCTCATCTAAAGATATTTTTTTCTCACCTAAACGAAAGGTGTCTGTTGAAACCAAATAAAAATCATTATTTTTTTGATATAAATAAACACTATTTAATTCAGGTCTTGATAAACCAGCTCCAGCACTTTTAACAAGTTTAATTAGTGATGATTCTAAAAGTTTTGAATTTATTTCGAAATATTGTAAAGAGTCTATTTGAGGAATAATTGGATATTCTTCTTGATTAGCACCTTGAATTGTAAACTCTGAATTTTTTGTTTGAATTTTTAAAGTATTATCTTTTGTTTCTAAAGTAATTTTTTCATCTTTTAAATTATTTAATAAATTAGCAAGAAGTCTTGATGGTATTAAAATTGAGCCTTTTTCCTCTACTTTACCTGATACTAAAAAATTTAATCCAATTTCTAAATCAGTTGCAGAAATTTGTAGTTTATTATTAGAAGTAGTAGTTAATAAAATATTATTAAGAATTGGAAGTGATAAATTTAAACTAGTAATTTTTTCACTTACTGAGACACCTTTTTTAAAATTTTCAATTAAGCATGTAAATTTCATAAATTTAATATTTATATATTATTTATTTTATATAAATTATTATTATATTTATTAATAAAGAGTAAAAGTGGAAAACCAAACTCAACCTTTTATTTATTATTATTTTTAATTTTTATAAATTTATTTTTTGTGGATTATTTGTAAATAATTTTTTTATTTTTGTGGATATTTATAATATTATTATAAAATATTATTTTTTTCAACCCCTTATATAAATATTTTGAACAAATTTTACACAATCTTAAAAAACAGAATTATTCATTTTTTCTATTAAAGTATTAATTTCTTGAGCTATATTTTCATTTTGTTTAATTATTTTTGTAATTTTTTCACATGAATGCATTACTGTGGTATGATCTTTATCTCGAAAATAAGCGCCAATTGTAGGATAAGAGCATTTAGATATTTCTCTTAAAAGATACATAGCTATTTGACGAGCTTTAACAATATCTTGACGCCTTGAATTACCTTTTATCTCTGATTCCGGTAGATTATAAAAAATTGCTACAGTTTTAATAATATTTTGAGGTGAAATAATTTGATTGGGTTTTTTAATATAGTCGTCAATTAAACGTTTGACATCGTCTAAATTAGGAGTTTTATTTTTAAATTTAAATTGTACAATAATTTTATTTAAAGAACCTTCCAGCTCCCTAATATTATTAGTAATATTTTGAGCAATATATTCTAAAATTTCATTAGGTAAAGTATAATTATATTCTTTAAGTTTATTTGATAAAATTGCTAATCTTGTTTCGAAATCTGGTGCGCTAATATCAACTATCATACCACCTTCAAAACGTGATCTTAAACGCTCCTCTATTCCTGGTATTGATTTAGGTGGTCGGTCTGAAGTAAAAACAACCTGCTTATTACTTTGATAAAGAGCGTTAAAAATATGAAAAATTTCTTCTTGAGTCTTTTCTTTATTAGCAATAAACTGAATATCATCAATTAATAAAAGATCTAATTGTTTATATGATTGTTTAATTTCTTCAATACTATTATCTCTAATAGACATTACAATATCGCTAGTTAATTTTTCTGAAGTTGTATAATAAACCCTATATTTATTTTTATATAATGAGAGTACAGTATTACCGGTCGCCTGGATAAGATGAGTTTTACCCAAGCCGACGCCCCCATAAATAAATAGGGGGTTATATTGAGTACCAAGGTTTTGAGTAATAGCTACAGCAGCTGCATGTGCCAATTCATTATGAGAACCAACAACAAAATTGTCAAACCGATATTTTGGATTTAAATTTGTTTTTGGATCTAATGTTTTTAATAAATTCTCGTTTGCTAAACTGGCGGCGGCACTGATATTCTTTATATTTTGTTTGTTATTAACAGGTGTTGCTCGTGTAGCGCTCTCGTAAGGTTTTAATTTTTCTGTTGGCACTACAAAATATTTTATTTCTTTTACCTCTGGACAAATACGAGCTGCTGCTTGAAGAATAAATTTATTATACTTTTGTTGAAGTCATTCTTTAGTAAAGTTGGAATTAGTGCCTATAGAGATTACACTTTCTGTTTTATCAATAATAGCGCTATTTTGAAATCATGTTTTAAAATTTGCCTTGGAGACACTAAGCTCAATCTCCGCCAAAATTGCTTCCCAGAGTTCTTTTAAATTATCCATAGGCATAATAATTTTTTAATGTTTTATTGAGGAAAAAGTTATTATTAATATTTTATCTTGCTTTTGATTTTTTTGCAAGTCCTTTTCTTACACTACCTGTATTTTTCTTGTGGATTTTATGTGGAAATCAGTGGAAAACACTGTTTATTAGTAATATAGCATAATAAATAGTGTTTGTAAAGAACAAAAATAATACAAAATAATATTGTTAATATAGTAAGAAAAATAATTGAGATACTTGTTTTTAAAATGGTTTTGTGCTAAACTATAATAGCTTCTAATAAAATAAACTATTGAATATGCCTAAACGTACTTATCAGCCTCACAAAAAAAAGCGAGCTCGAACTCATGGTTTTTTACGTCGTCAAGCTACGTCTGCAGGGCAGCAAGTTCTTAAAAGGCGCAGGCATAAAAATCGTAAAAGAATTTCCGTTACATAAATATGTTGTCAAAAGCTAATCGCTTGAGAAAAAATAAAGATTTTGAAAGAGTGCTAAAACAAGGCAAAACATTGAAAGGACAGTTTGTAATATTAAAATATTTATATCAAGGATTATCTGTGTCACGTTTTGGTTTTATTATTAGCAACAAAACAATTCCCAAAGCTGTTTTAAGAAATCATTATCGTCGGCAATTAAGAGCTATTATTCGAGCACATTTAGATCGGATCGCGCCAGGTTACGATATAACTATTTGGGCAATGCCAAGTATCCTTCGGTCGAATTTTAAAGCCTTAGATCAAGAGATGCAGGATTTATTGAAAAAAGCGCATTTACTTTCTTAATTTTATATTATGTTCAAATTATTAATTTATCAGCCTTTATTCAACCTTTTTATTGCTATTTATTTATTAGTACAAAACTGCGGTGTTGCCGTGATTATACTTACGGCGCTAATTCGTTTTCTTTTATGGCCATTTTTTACGCAAAACGAGAAAAATCAGCGCAATTTGACACAGATGCAACCTGAGATGAAACGAATTCAAAAGGAGCATAGTAATAATTATCAGCAGCAAACAAAAGATTTATTAAACTTATATCATACTTATCATATCAATCCGAGTTTTACTTTTTTGTTCCTTATTATTCAGCTTTTACTTATTTTGGCGTTATTTAATGTTTTTAATATTGCTGTGAAGCCTACCTTTATTAATTATCTTTACCCGATTTTTTCGTCTGATCTAGTGTTAAATTATATGTTTTTAGGAATTGATTTATCTCAGCATAGTTTTATTTTAGCGTTTTTGGCAAGCTTTTTACAAGTAGTGCAAGGTTATATTATGCTTAAAGGTATGGGTCCAAAAGATCCGCAAAGAAACACTGCCCTAATAATGACACTAGTAATGCCAATTTTATTATTAAGTATTTATAAAACTATTCCGGCCATTATTTTTCTTTTTTGAACCGTGCTCACAGCAATAGGTATTTGGCAAAGCCTTTATACAAGAAATTTATTTAAAAATTATAAAATAGAAATTACTAATTCTAATCAAACATCTAATTAAGATAAGAATTGAATATGGACGATTACACTGCGCTAGTTAAAAAAATTTTGGATACGATATTTCAAGCAAGTCAAATAACTAATTATAATATTGATATTCAAGAAGCTATTGACGATCACAAAATTTCCATTAATGTGGATCTTAACCCCGCCTCTATTTTTATAGGCAAAGGTGGTGATGTTTTGGATGCTTTTGAGGTTTTAATAAGTGCCATTCTACAAAGAGCCACTAACACTCATTGATTTGTAGAATTTGATATTAATAATTATCGTATAGAAAAAAATTATATTTTAAAGGAGATAGCTAAAAAGGCAGCCCATCGTGTTTTAGTGCTGAAAACACCAGTGAGGTTAGAGCCCATGAGCAGCCGAGAGAGAAGAATTATTCATTCAGAGATTGCTCTCTATCCTGATTTAATAAGTGAGTCAGAAGGATCTGAACCGCGTCGTTACGTAGTAATTAAATATCGTGAAGGCTAAAATAAAGTTTTTTGAATAAAACTTTAATAAAAACGCCTGAGGTTAAAAAATCTCAGGCGTTTTAAATTTTAATATTTTAAGGCTGACAAATATTGTTAGAACCGCATAGGCAATCAGCATGGCGAAGACAAACATGAATATGAGGAGATTCTTGGTCTAGTTCATCGCAAATTGTAATAACGGGCATCTCAGTAGGAGACAACATTATTGATGAAGAAACAAAAGATCTTAAAGCAGATATCATGGGTTTGGTGCACTCTTTTGTTTCTTGAGGGGTGTTGCCTTTCATATCAACATCAAAAGCCAATCCTAAGGGGTGGCAGGAGTTTGCAGAATCAGCATGTCCACTAATAATAGGTCCCACTTCTAACTGCCCGCAATAATTATTTGAGTTTTTAATAATATAATCCATTACTACAACAAGACCAGGGTGCAATTTTGTGTCTTTTAAATCATTTATTACATATCCGTCTTGCTTGACGGCGCCGCTCTCAATACTTTGAATAATATAGCTGATTTGATCTTGAACATTTTCATAATTAAAAATAGTTGTAGTAGTACGCTTAGGAAAAAGTATTTCTGGTATTTTCACTAAATCGGGGTTGATGGTATATAAAATTAAATAAGAACAAAATAAAATTGCTAAGCCAATTAACGCTTTATAAATTTGGTCTAAAGCATCTTTTGTTTGTTCTGCTTTACCGCCGCTTGTCATATAGCGAAAGCCAGCATAGACAATCAGTACAAAGGCAATCAGGATAGCAATGCGATAAAGAAATTTAATAGCTTTAATAATTAATTCAGGGAAACCTTGTACATCGACGCTTTGCCCTTGTGCAACAATACCAGGGATGCCAACTTCAAAAGTATAACTACCGGGAGATTGATTATCTGCATTGGCGTAAAAAATACCTATTGCTAAAATAATTATTATAGCGCTCATCAAAGCTATAAATTGTTTTTTATTTTTATAAGATATTTGCATAGACAGCGTTTATTTTTAGTAATAAATTTATATTTTAGTAATAAGCTTTTTGCCAACGGAAATAACTTTTTCTTTAGCATTTTTAGCCATTGCATTTCTACCCTTTTGGTGTGCTTTTTGTAGGTCTTTATGTTGGGCCAATCATTCTTGAGATTTTGGTTGAATTGACGTTCCGCCTATCATTTGGAATCAATTAATTGCTGATTTTGTACCAAAAACAACTAAAACAGAGATTGTGCTTAAGGGTAACAATGATAGAATGGGAATTGTGTCTATTAATTGCATTAGGCAAGATAAAATAAATTGAAAACTTTCTTTTTTTCCCGCTTGCCTTAACAGCAAAATCAAAATAATAGCTAAAGGAACACTGAAAATTCAGCTTAATAAATCTATTATGGGAATAAGAGCAGCAATAATTTCTATTATATCCTTAATACCAGCAACAATGATGGTAGTGATAAAAAATCCCCAATTTTGTCCTGATGCCATTGCTTGGTCTAAAACAGCATCAGCAGAAGGTGCTGTTTCTTTTGTTATTCCGGTGCTGATGGGCACATTAATTATATGGCTGGTGTCTTGCGATTGCTCTTTTTGCTCTAAGTCATTATTATTTGGTTGAACTTTTTGCTGATTATTTATATTATTTCTTTGTTCTTCTGTCATAATTTTAATCTACTAATTTAGCGTTTTTAATCGCCATTAATTGTTGAGGGTCAGAAGTAATGAGCTGATCTTCTGTATATGAGGGAATTACTTGAATAATGGCATGATCATTACCGGCCATAAATAATCCCGTACCTACTTGGGCTTGTAAAAGAACTGCTTTTTCTATCTCAGTTAAATGTAGCGCCTCGCCAATTTTATCAATACTTGCCGATGATTGTTTAAATAATAGCTTGAGAGCCGAATTAGTGATAAGAGGCAGTCCATAAGGAGAGCTTAAAAAATCATCAATATCTTGAGTAATCGTTGTAAGCCCTAAATAATATTTTCTGCTTCTTTTAGCAATACCGAACATAAAATCAGCGCTTTCTTTGTACTTGAGCAAATATCATGCCTCATCAATAATTAGGAGACGTTTTTTCATTTGCTTTTTTATATTATTTCAGATATAATTGAGCACAACATACATTGCCATGGGCCTTAATTCCTCTTCTAAATCTCTGATATTAAATACAATAAAGCGGTTTTCAAGATTAATATTTGTTTGTTGATTAAGAAAGCCGCTATAAGTGCCTTGCGTATATTTATATAATTTACTTGCTAAATCTGTACCTCCTTCCATAGTTTTTAAAACAGCTTCCAAGTCTTCTAAGAGAGGGGTATTTTGTGCCTCATTTTGGTTATTGTTGACATCGGTTATATCACGAGCTTGATAAGTTTGCACAATAGCTTGATCTATAAGAACTTCCTCTTGGGGCGTTAAGCCATTGACTAAAAGTTTGATTAGGCCAATTAAGGTCAGAACATGACTTCTAAAAACTTCCTGAGCAGTTTCGCCGGGCCCGATAATAGGTAAATCAAAGGGGTTGATATGATCTTCAGAGGCTACAGCAATTTTGAAAAAACTACCTCCGATTGCTTGAGCCAAATATTGATATTCATTTTCTGGATCAATAATCATAATATTAGTGTCTAAAATTAATGATCGTAGAGCCTCTAGCTTAACAGCATAGCTTTTACCGCTACCAGCTGTGCCGAAAACACACATATTGGCATTTTCTAAAGAAAAACGATCAAAGATAATTAGACTATTATTATGTAGGTTGACCCCGTACATCACTCCTTTGTTAGCTGTTAAATCTAAAGAAATAAGAGGAAAAAGTGTTGAAGCTGGGCTGGAATTTAATAAGGTGCCAAATCCTAAACGATCTAAGCTTAAAGGAATAGAGCTTTCATAGCCCTCATATTGCCTAAAGGTTGCCGGTTTAGCATAGACTAATTTACTTTCTAAAATACTTTGAATTTTTGCCTCGGTTTCATTTAGCTGATTCTCAGAATGGGCTAAGATAGTAATATATAATGCTACTCTAAACATTTTTTCTCTACCTTGAACAATAGCATCTCTTAGGTTTTCAATATCTTGAAGGGCGGTTTCTAAAATAGGATTTCGAGGTGCTCCTCTCTCCTCTTCTAGAGATATTTGGGCACCTATATCACCCAACTTTTTTCTTAACTGTCTCAAAATCAAAGTATTATCTACCGGATGAAAAAAAATTGAAATATTATACTCTACTTCCATTTCAATAATAGGCGCAAATCAATTAGCGCTGAGATAGCGAGGGTATGTTAAAATAAAGAGAGTACGGCTATAGATATCACGCAATTTTAATGAAGTTGAATTAATAATTAAACCCGAGGGTGCAATGAGATCTCTTAATGAGGTAATAGCTGCCATATATGCATCTTTTTCTGACAAATTCGCTATGTTACTTGATAACTGATTTTTTGATTTTCAATTGAATAAAGCCATTATAATAATTTAAATATTAATTATTGTAGAGACATCCCCCGGGTTGTAAAGACTATAAAATAACTGAATTAAGTCATTAGTATTTAAAACACTAGCGGTCATACCGATGCGCTTTAAATGAGTTAAGACCGTGTCTTGACGAATTAAAAGTTGCTGATAATTTCGTTGAAATTCTGTTTCTGGTAAAACAGTTTCCATTGAGAAAGATTCTCTTTTAAAATTAAGTGTATTAAATATTGAGTCCTTCAATTTACTAAAAAAAGTAGTTGGCTTTAATACAATTGGATCATAGGGGACAACAACAAGAAATCTTTTTTGGAGAATGGCATAATTTTTAACAAAATTTTCAATAAAAGTTAGATAATCATTTATTTGTAGTTTTAAGAGCTCGTTTGTTTCTTGCTTTGCAGATTCATTAATAGTACGAATATATTCATCAATGTTTTCTTTTCTAGACAAAGCCACAACTTGTAATGAGAATTCTAAATTATTTAAAAAAGATTGCCAGCTATAAATTATAGCCTCTTGATCTTCTGAAGACATTAGTAGTAAATTAATACCTTTGACTTCAATAATAGAGCGTAATGAACTGTTTTTAAGGATAACCACGTTATTACGGATTTCGCTAATAGGTAGTAGCGATTGGGTGCCCAAAGTATCTTTAGGATTTATATTTTGTGCCATAGTTGAATTTAATTATCACGTTTTCCTTTATTAAGAATATCAGAAAGTTCTTGTGTATTTATTTGAGGTTTTTTTGTTTGCGCGGTATTAGTGAAATTTTGTGATGGATGTTGAACTGGCTCACGATTTTTGGTTGAGGGTTTATTAGTAATTAGTGAAGTAGATGCTGGATGATGTCATAAGTAAGTTTTAGGCAATCATAGATGCTTAATTAATGGTACAATAAGTTTATAAGCTGGTAAGCCCTCTATCTTACCAAAAGTAAAAATCACAGTTAAGCCTAAAATAAGGACTATAAGTGTTCAGGCTAATCATGGCGTTAAAATTGTATAAATAACGTAAGATAAACCGCAGCCTATAGCCAAAATAATTATTTGTGTGAAACTAAATGGACCCACTAACCTTGACTCTTCTTCGATATATTGGGGTACTTGAAAATTTTCCATAGTTTAATTATTATATAATTAATTTAGCATAATTTTTATTTTTTGTCATCACTATAATACGTTAAGGTTGAGGAATATTTGTTTTACTCGGTTTTTATAAAAGTACTTAGATATATTCAAAAAGTTTTACATTGTATCACTTAAATCAATAAACTTATCATCGTCAGACGATTTTTTTGGCTCTTTCTGATATTTTGTAGGATTAACTTCAATTTGAGGTTTTTGATATTCAACTTGTTTATTAATGGGTATTTCTTTGGTGTTTAAAGGATGTTGTTTGATCTTCAAAATATCAGGGATGTCTTGTTTTAATACTTTTCCTTCTTCTTTTGGAGGTAGTTCGTTTGTTCCTTTTTCGATAACGCTTTTCGGGCGTTTAAATGGCACATTAAAAATATCATTTTGAGAACTTTCGTTGATTTGTTGATCTTGTTTTTTTGTTGTCGTGAATACATTATAGGATCGAATTACACTTTCTATTTTTGATTGGGGAATTTGCGCTTGTTTCATCGCTGCCATTAGTTTAGAAATTTGAGGATCCAGATAGTTTTGATCAGCTGATTGTTCTGTGTTAGGAGAAGGTGCTGTTTGAGTTGTCTGGGCGCCTTGGGTTTCTAATGTATTATTATCATTTTGATCCAGTGTTGTGGGCGAACTTTGTTCTGGCACCGTTGAAATGTTCTGTAGATTATTAATATTTTTTTGAGGTGTCGCGAGTGGCTTCTTATTAATTGCTTGAAGATTAGCAATATCCTCGGGCCCAAGAGTTCTATAGGATGTTGGGGATTGAATATTAAATTTATCAACATCTTTATGAACTGGTTGGGTATTTTCTTGCCATAATCCAGTTTGAACATAGTCTCGCATTCTTTGAATACTTGGTCCTAAAGGTAGGAATAATATTCGATTAATTTCTTGAAAAGCAAAGTCAGCCAAATTGGTGGGTAATTGTAGCTGGCTTATTAGGGCATTTTTAAAATTATTTATATCTATTACCCCCATTAAGGTATCAAAAATGTTTTGGTATAACAGCTGTTTTTGATTGGCATTGAGTTTTAATAAAATAGCCAAGTTGTTTAATTTTTCATAAATATCATAATCAAAAATTGCCTCATGAATATCTTGTGGTACGTGCTTATATAATTCGTCATAATTAATATTGTTTGCCATATTAAATATTTTTATCTTATAATGAAAAATAATTTATTAATTGTTTGATGGCTGTTTTTTTTCAATTCATTGCTTCATTTGTTCACCAAAACCTGTTTTGGTAAATTGTTGTCATTCATTAATATTCTCTAATGACTCATTTGGATTCTTCTTTTTAAATGCTTCTTTAATGGCATTAGCCAATTCTTCTTTTTGTTTGTCACTCATATCCATTAATGATTTATTGAGTGTCCTATCAAGATTAGTCTCCATGCTTTTATAAAAGCCTTGAATTTGTGGGAATTTCTCATCAAAAATCTGAGACAAGGTTGTTGCTATATTGTCATATTCAGTTTTTTGAAGTTCCTGTCCTTTTTGAAGCAAATTAAATACTTTAGAGATATCAAATATCTTTTTCTCGGGCTCATTTTTCATATTTTGTTTGATCTGATCCAAATTAATTTGCTTGGCTTGTAAATTAGTTATAACTTCGTTTAATTTGTTTAAATCAGCTGGGCTTAATTGTCTTTTTTGATTTAGTTCTATCAATTCTGTGAGCATGCTTTCTAATAACGGGGCGATTTGTTCTACTGGTTCGTTTTTTCTAATTGCCTCAATAACATTCTGGGCCTGTTGAGAGGTTTTCATTGCTTGTACTGTTTCGGGATATAAATAATGTAAGGTACGACCCGGGAGCTCTTCTCCTTCTGCAATTTTTTTAACTTCCGGATTAACCACGTCTTTAAATGTTTGCCCTTTACCCGAACGGCGCACTATCTCGTCCGTAAATCTTATACGATCTTTTGCTAAAGAGCCCTTAGTAGTTCTTAGCCACTTAAGAAACGTTGTAGGATTAAAATTTTCTAACATTTTTGTTACAATATACGACTGGAGGTCTTCGCCGGTTTCTGTTTTTAAGCCAGCCAGTTGCTTTATATCAGTTTCATATTGTCAGGTATCCATTTTGCGCGGGTCTAATCTATCAGCAATTCAATCGTCCGCATCTTTTAAGGCAACCTTTCCATCTTTAATTT
>CAZYWI010000008.1:0-1539 GCA_964651585.1 uncultured Candidatus Saccharibacteria bacterium
GTCGATTTAATTTAGCTGCCTTATTGGCTGTGGTAATTGGATCTTTGTTAGCATATTTATGGCGCAATATGTATCCTGCTGAATTTTTTATGGGTGATACTGGTATTATGACTTTGGGGGTTTTATTTGGCATTTTGGCTATGTATACTAATACAGCTTTATTTTTGCCTTTATTACTCTTAATTCCCTTTATTGAAAGCTTATCTGTGATTATTCAAAAGGCTTATAAAAAATTATTTAAGAAACAATTGTTTTTATCAACGCCTATTCATCATCACTTTGAAGCCTTGGGGTGGCCAGAAACGCGAGTAACAATGCGTTTTTGAATGATCGAAGCGGCGGGAGTAGCCTTAGGTTTAATGTTATATTTATTAAACATTTTATTAGCGAGTTAATATTATTTTAATGACTCCTGAATTGAAATTATTATTGTTAGCAGCAACGCCTATCTCAGAGTTACGCGGTGCCATACCCGTTGGCCTTTTCGTTTATCACTTTAGTTATTGAAAAACAGCATTGATTTGTATTTTGGGAAATATTCTGCCTATTATTCCTTTAATATATTTCTTAAAATTTGGCGCTAACTATTTATCGCAAAAGTCTACTTTTTGCAAAAAGTTTTTTGATTGATGATTTAATCGCGCCAAAATAGCTTTTGAAGAAAAATACGCCCCCTGGGGTAAATTAGCTTTAGCGATATTTGTAGCTATTCCTTCACCAATGACAGGAGCTTGAACTGGTGCGGTAGTTAGTGTTTTATTTAATATTAAACCAAAGGAAGCATTTTTATGGATAACCTTAGGGGTCTTAGGAGCCTGCACTATTGTCAGCATTTTATGTGGCTTAGGATTCTTAATCAAATAATAAAGGTAATATTTAATTTTATGAAATACATTGTTTTAAATTGAAAACTATTTCCAGAAAACGAAACTAAGGCTATTAATTTAGTTTCTTTAATCTGTCAAAATTTTAAAAAATTAGATAAAAAAACTCAAAAAAAATATAAACTAATTTTATGTCCTCCATTTATTTACATTCCTCCTCTTCAGAAATATCTAAATGCCCAAAAATTTCAAAATATCTTGAGTTTAGGTGGGCAAAACGTTTTTTATCATAATCGAGGTGCTTATACTGGTGAAATATCCCCAATGATGCTAAAGTCATATAATGTTAGGTATTGTTTAGTAGGACATTCAGAAAGAAAATTAATTTTTCATGAAACAAACGAAGACATTAGGAATAAAACTCAGGCTTTATTAAACCAAAATATGAAATCAATTATTTGCGTTGGAGAAAAGAAAAGGAATGAGAGAGAAAATTCAATGAGCTTTAGAATTAAAAATGAAATTTTTACCCAATTGAATGAAATTTTGAGAGGTATTCCCTTTGATAAAATGACTAGTTTGATGATTGCTTATGAGCCAATCTGGGCGATTAGTAAAAATAATCCCACTGTTTTACCAGCGCCAGAAGATGTTAAAAAGGCCATTAATAATATAAAATTTTTTGCATATAAATTCTCCATAAGAATTCTTTCCA
>CAZYWI010000008.1:1549-13761 GCA_964651585.1 uncultured Candidatus Saccharibacteria bacterium
ATAAAATTTTGGTTAGAGACTCGTTTTGCTAATGAAGCCGCAAAAAATATCCCCATTCTTTATGGTGGCTCAGTAAATCCCCAGAATTTTCAGAAATATTTAGAAATATCAGATGGCGTTTTGGTCGGCAGTGCCGGTACTAAAAAAGAAAGTATTGCCCATATTATTAAAAATCTAAGTTAGTACAAAAAACGAAAAAATTGAAATAATCTTTTATTGTCGAGTTGCAAAAAGTCCAAAAATTTGCTATACTATATAGTAATAATATATAGCAATATCTAAAAGGTATATTAAAATTAAATTAAAAGTGGGAATGCAACCATTAAAAAATAGATTAGTTCAAGTTTGTACTACTGACGGCATCTATCTTCATGGATATTATGCCCCTAGTTCAGATACAAAAACAATATTATTACATATTCATGGTTTTGAAGGGAATTTTTATGAAAATAATTTTATTTATGTTTTAGCTGAAGAATTAGAAAAAAATAATATTGGTTTTTTAACTATTAATACAAGGGGAAATGGGAGAGAAACAGAGTTTAATACAAATACAGGGGAGGCAAGAACTATCGGAGGTAAATACGAGTTATTAGAAGAAGCCCATTTAGATATTTCTGCTTGAATTAAATTTTTGATTTCTGAAGGTTATAAAAATATTATTTTACAAGGGCATTCTTTAGGTACCTTTAAAGTTGTTAGATATTTATTTGAAGGAGAGTACGCTAATAAAATTAATAAATTGATTTTATTAGCCCCTTTTGATATAAAAACAAGTATGGAGATTAATAAAGCCAAAGAATGGTTATCTCCGCAGACCTACAATAGTTGAAGTTCAAAAAATGATTTTAACAGAATGTTTGAATTTTGTTCAAAAAATTATGATTTTCCAATTTTAAGACAAATTAAAATCCCCGTTAAAATTATTGTTGGAGAAAAAGATGAATATTTTCATTTAAGCAATAAAGACCATCCAGAAGAAGCAATGAGTATATTGCTAAAAAATATTCCTAATTCTCAAGGTGTCATTATTCCAGGCGCGCGACATTCTTATAAACCCCACGAAGATATCATGGCTAAGGAAGTAATCAAATTCATAATAAATAATTAGAAATTTAATAAATTAAATTTATATTATGGAAGAAATAAAAGTCTCATCATTTAATAAAAAGCTAATAGTTTTTTTATTAGCGTTTTTAGTCATTAGTTTAATATTCGGATTATTTTCCTGGGGATATTTAACTTTAACTCAAGCAAAAAACATTGCCTCGCAAAATAGGACGATGACTCTAAGTGGCAGCGGCAAAATAACAGCCATACCAGATATTGCAGGAATTACTCTTGAAATTATCAACGAAGGTAAAAGCGTACAAACTATTACTAAAGACAATAATACTAAAATGGCAGCAGTTATTGATTATTTAAAACAGCAGGGAGTTGATGAAAAAGATATTCAAACTAGTCAATATACTATTACGCCGGTTTATGAGCAAAAATGTAATTATAGTGCCCCTAACTCTTCAATTGAAACTTCTTCTATTCAAACAACTGAAATTATCAACGAAGGTAAAAGCGTACAAACTATTACTAAAGACAATAATACTAAAATGGCAGCAGTTATTGATTATTTAAAACAGCAGGGAGTTGATGAAAAAGATATTCAAACTAGTCAATATACTATTACGCCGGTTTATGAGCAAAAATGTAATTATAGTGCCCCTAACTCTTCAATTGAAACTTCTTCTATTCAAACAACTGAAATCTGCTCTCCTCAGATCTCTTTTTATAGGCTATCTCAGACTATTAATGTTAAAATTCGCGATTTTAATAAAATCGATGATATTATTGGCAAAGTTTCCGATTTAGGTGTTAATAATATTTCTAATTTAAATTTTGCTGTTGATAATCCAGAGGACCTAGAAAATCAAGCAAAAATTCAGGCAATTCAAAATATTGAAAAACGAGCTTTTCAATTTTCTAATGAAACAGGTATTAAATTAGGCAGAATTTTAAATATCTCTGAATCTGATTCTTATCCTGTTTATCAAAGAGCAAATGTCTTTTTAGATACAGCAAAATTTGAGGTTCCTCAGGCGCCAGCGCCCATTGAACCGGGATCTTTAGAAATAAATAAAATGATGTCTATTACTTACGAAATTAAATAATATTCAGAAGCTGAAAATTATTTCAAATGATTATTTTCAGCCTTTTACCTTTAAAACAAAGATCCCTTATTGATTAATAATATCTAAAGTAGTTTTAGTAAATATTTTAATTTATTCTCATTAATGTTAAAACGAATAATAATTTTATTATGTTGAGAACACCAAAAGACTGGGAGATTAGAAATAAAAGGGTGCTATTAAGAATTGATATAAATGTTGAAAATTTTAGTAAAAGTAATCTTCGTTTGAGAAGTATAAAACCAACTATAGATTTTTTACTTCACAATAAAGCAAAACAAATCATTTTAATTTCTCATTGAGGCAGGCCAAAAGGACCAGAATCAAAATATTCTTTAAAAAATTCAGTACCTGTTTTAGAAAAAGTTTTGGGTTGTAGAATTACTTTCTGCAATAGTTTAGATCATTTGCCATCTGAAAAAATAATTCTATTGGAGAATATTAGATTTTGAGAGGGTGAAGAAAAAAACGATCCTCAATTTGCTAAGAAGTTAGCAAGTTTAGGAGATATTTATATTAATGAGGCGTTTTCTGTTTCTCATCGTCAAAACGCTTCTGTTTCTCGAATAACTCAATTTTTGCCTTCTTATTGCGGTTTTCGTTTTTATGAAGAGATTAATCAGATCGAGAAATTTAAAAAATCCTCTAAAAAACCAATTTTAATTATTTTAGGAGGAGCAAAAATAGCAGATAAGTTACCTTTGATTAATAAGTTCATAAAGCAAGCAGATCACCTTATAATTGGCGGGGCTTTGGCTAATACCTTGCTCTATTTTCTTGGTTTTGAAACCGGGAAATCATTAGTTGATAAAAAAACAGTTTCCCAATTAAAAAATTTTAACTTTTCTAAAATCATTCTTCCCTTTGATTTTTTTGTACTTGATAAATCGCAAAAAAAACAACATCGTTTTG
The DNA here is from genome assembly GCA_964651585.1 of uncultured Candidatus Saccharibacteria bacterium. Lineage (GTDB taxonomy): Bacteria > Patescibacteriota > Minisyncoccia > UBA6257 > JAKLIH01 > CAZYWI01. The sequence continues at coordinate 4,645 of CAZYWI010000008.1, forward strand.
TTTTCGAAATCAAAAAAACTGATAATATTTTAGACATCGGTGATTATTCTATGGAATATTTTGGTAATTTGATTAAAAAATCAAAAACTATTTTTTGAAACGGACCAATGGGTTATATTGAAGCCAAAAAATTTCAAAGGGGGACAAAAAAATTAGTGAATTATTTAGATAAAAGCCAAGCCCAAATTTTAATTGGCGGTGGAGAAACTTTAAATTTTACTAAACCCTTAGAGCAAAAGAAAAATATTTTTATTTCAACTGGGGGAGGCGCTTTATTAGAATATTTAGTCAGTGGAAAGAGAAAGTGCGAGTTTAGTAATCAGAGAAATATAAAAAATAAAGGTTAAGTTTGCGCCATATTAATAAAACCAATCATATTTTTAACATAAAAATGAATAAATAATTACTATGGAACATAATTTGAATTTAGAAAGCGACTATATTAAAAATGGTACTCCGATGAAAGAAAGAAATTTAGTATTTTTTGATACGGAAGTTTCTAGTCTTTACTTTGATAATGAAATTACGGAGTTGGGGTGACTTTTAGTTGAACCCAAAACTTTAGAAGTAAAGCAAGAGAAAGACATTAGAATTAAAGTTGAGCATCTTGAAAATGCTGACCCCAAATCTTTAGAGCTCTCGCATTATAACGAAGATATTTGAAAAGATGCTGTTTCTTTAAAAGAAGCATTAATAAATTTTCAAGAGAATTGCAAAGGTGGTGTTTTAGTGGGTTATAATGTTTCTTATGATTGAGAATGAATAGAGAAAGCATTTTATCAAGTAGGGATGTTTCCGCCATTATTTCATTATCATAAACTAGATGTTTTATCAATGGCCTATATTAAATTGAAGGATAAAGCAGAAATTACTAAATTTAGTTTAACAGAAGTTTGTAATTATTTGAAAGCGCCCAGAGGTTTAGAACATAACGCTTTAGAAGATGCTCGCGCCACTTTTGAGGTTTATAAAAAACTTATAACTTTGTAGAAGTATAAAAATCGCAAAATAAATAGAGCTGATATTTTTATTTGAGATGATTATTGAGGATTTGAATTTGGCATATAATTTTAGATAAACGAGACTTTTTAATTTGACTCATAAAGATCATTAAAAAGCTTGATAAAATGGCATAGAAGAATATTCATATTCGTTAATTATTATAAATAGCTATAAATAAAATTTAAATGAAGTTTTATGAATAAAATAATTGTTTATACAGATGGCGGAGCAAGAAATAATCCGGGACCTGCAGGAATTGGGGTGGTTATTGGAAATAAAGAATACTCGGAATACATAGGAGAAAAAACAAATAATGAAGCCGAATATCAAGCGGTTATTTTTGCCTTAAAAAAATTAAAGCTTCTTTTAGGCAAAGAAAAAATTCAAAACACAGAAATCGAGATTAATATGGATTCAGAGCTAGTGGTCCAACAATTAAATCACCAATTTAAAATTGAAGAGCAGAGACTTTTTCCTTTATTTATTGAGATTTGGAATTTATTAATCGAGGTGCCCAATGTAAGATTTCAATATCTTCCGAGAGAGCAAAATAAAAGAGCCGATCAGTTAGTAAATATGGCCATAGATAAAGCTTTGCAAAATCAGCAATCTTTGTATTCATAGCGATAATTTCAAATACATATCAAATCCAATATTATGTAGCTTCACATATTATTCATAGGTAGGCAAAACGTGCGTACCAACGTACGTATGTTTGTACGTACAAAAATAAATCCTTTATTTCCATATTAATTTGGTGCAGTGCTTTTTAATCAGCAGCAGTATAATTTCTTAAAAATTACTTGACTTTTATTATTATTTTTTTTATACTTATAATGATAGTTTATAGGGGAGAGGAGAGGCTATCGTGATATATTTAAATGATATATATTTTATAAACTACTTATTTTATTTATTCTATTTAAAATTTAAAAAATATAATAAATTTTTAAAACATTAATATGCAAAAAATTCGTTGTTCTTTACTTTTTGGACTGGTTTTGATATTTACTTTTTGTGCCTTAAACAATGTTCAAGCTCAAAATTCTTGTTTCCTAATCACGCAAAACTTGTCCAAAGGCTATTATGATGAAGCTACTACTGAGGTCAGCTATTTGCAGCAATTTTTAGTAAAAGAAGGTATTCATCCAGCAGATAAAGTAACTGGCTATTTTGGTAATATAACTGAAACCTCGTTAAAAGTTTATCAATCTCGACATAATTTAGCTCAAACAGGAATAGTGGATAGTGCTACGAGAAATATAATTTGTGGTAGTACTTTTGCTGGATCTATTGGTGTTAATAATACACCGAGTTCCTCATGTCCTTTTACTCATGAGCTTGAGAAAGGAAATTCTGATAAAACAACTAATGAAATCACAATGCTACAAATATTTCTAGCCCAAAATAATTTTTATCCCGAAGGGCTTATCACGGGATATTATGGTAATCTTACTGCCGAGGCAGTAAAAAGATTTCAGAGATATTATGGTATTTCTGCTGTTGGAAGAGTTGGGCCCAAAACTCTTGCTAAACTCTGTGAAGTTTATAAACCAACTTGTCCCTTTGTTACTCAAAACTTGCAAAAAGGTTATTACGAAACAGAGTCCGTAGAAGTAAAACTAATTCAAAAAGTATTAAGTCAACAAGGTGTATTCTCGGGTAATCCCACAGGATACTTTGGTCAATCAACAGAAACCGCGGTTAAAGCTTTTCAAGCTAAAAATGGATTAAACCAGACGGGTATTATTGACGATACAACCAGATCAAGATTATGTACGCTTTTTTTAGGTAGCTATAGTTCTAGTGGAAATATTAATGGAGCCGATATAATTGTATCTGATTTTTCTTATGCCCCCCAAACAGTCAATCCTGGATCAAGCATTCTCTTAGCCATTAAAGAAAAAAATATAGGCAGTGTTGAAGCACCAAATCATAATTTTGATTTATATTTAAATAATTTTCGCGTTTTAACTGGCGTTCTTAGCTCTTTAAAGCCCAATGAAGAAAGGGGAGTAAGTGTTTATCAATGGACTTGCCCCCAAGATGGAATATATAATTTTAGGATTGTTTTAGATTCTGTTAATACTGTAGCTGAAAGTAACAAAACCAATAATGAGAAAACAGTTACCATAAACTGTGGAACTGCGGTGAATGTTCAAAAATATTCTTGTAACTCAGCTACTTGGCAATGTATTCCAGATTCCAATGGTACTTATACTCAAGACGAGTGTCTTAGTTTTTGTAAAAGTGGTTCTAGTAATTTACCCGATGTAACTCTAACTAATTTTTCTCCCGTTTCATTTGTTGTTGGTGCTGCAACTCCTTTAATCATCACAGAGAAAAATATTGGGAGTGTAAAAGCAGATTATCATTATCTTATCATTTATATTAGCGGCACTAATTTAGCCGAACAACAGTTGGGTCAGGCAATACTCCTTGAACCTCTGGATGCTGGTGCCGCTAAGGATTGACAATTTACTTGAACTTGTCCCGCAAGTGGACAATATTCATTACGTTTAGTTACTGATGCACAGAATAATATTAATGAGGCCAATGAGAATAATAATAGCTTAACCGTGGCTATTACTTGTGGTGGTCAAGGCGAAGTCACGACAAAATATTCTTGCGATACTTTAACAAAGCAATGTTTTGTCTCTCCATCTGGACAGTTTAGTGATCTTAATGCTTGTAACAATGCATGTTCTCAAGCAGGCACGAGTAATCAATTACCAAATCTTGTTATTAGCGGAGCTACGGCAGGTAGTTGTCAAAACGGGATTTGGCCCATTACTATTAAAGTATCTAATACAGGTTCTAATAACGCTGGTGCTTTTAGTGTTGCTATTGCAAAAGATTCTAGCTCTGCAAAACCAGCTTGCGAAGGTAAAATAAATTCTTTAGCTGCTGGAGCGGTGGCTGATGTTATTTGTAATTATCCTTGCACTGACACCAATGGTCATACTATTTGATATCTTATCGATTATTATAATACCGTGAAGGAAACGAAAGAAGATGATAATATTGCTACTGGTACCGGCACCGTTACTTGCCCGAGCAGTTGTTTCTCAAGTGGAGGTAGTAATCCTCCTAATAGCAGTAATCCTCCTAATAGCAGTAATCCTCCGTCTAATAGTGGTCGATCAGGAATAGATATTAGTTTTTTTAATGCTTACCCCTCTGACGTTAATACGTACGTCCCCACTCCTATTACTGGAGGTCTTAAGCCGTATAGAAAAGCACCTCATACTGTACATTTTAGTTGAAGTATTGCTAATTATATGTGTATGTATGATTCAAGTTGTCCAACTAAATGTACTTTAAATTTTGGTGACGGTTCAACTTATGATTGTTCTTATACCGGATGAACAGGTGGTCCAGATTACCAATATCGACTTTGTCATACTTATGTAAATACTGGTAAATATTGTCCAACTATTACTGTTTGTGATAAGAATAACTATTGTGTAACCTCTAAACCAAAGACCCAGTATGCTAATGCTACGGAAGACAGCGAAAAATGTTTATATGTCTATGATAAACCAACTTATTCTTATGCCGGTGCGTTACCAGCTCCTTGTTATGGAGATAATCAAGTTTGTAATCAAAAATGCCCGGCTACAGAAGATGAAAGTCCAACATCGCCACCCTCAGGGGGTTGTCCAGGCGGAGAATGTAAATTACTTCAAGCTAGTTGCAGTATTTCTCCTTCACAAATAAACCAAGGTGATTACATAACTTTTAACATCTACATTAGTGGTGGAAGCTATCCCTATAAATGAAATTTATTAGAAAACAGTGAAAAACGATATAGTAATGATCAAGACGCTGCAACCGACCCCTATTCTTATAGCTATAGTGTTAAGCCAGCTTACTCTGCTGGTACTTATACAATTCAGTTATGAGTAAAAGATAATAAAGGTTCTACAAAAACAGTTTCTTGCGGCAGTTTTACAATAAAATCTCAAGCAACTACTCAGAGATATAAATGTTCTGGAAACGTTTGTACATCATGCTCCTCAGGTGCAAGTAGTACTGAGTGTCCTTATACCAATAATACTTGTGACAATAAATGTACAAGCACTACCCCTATTCAAAGATATAAATGTGCTGGATCGGTATGTGTGCCTTGTTCGTCAGGGGCATCTGAAAGTCAATGTCCCTATACAACCCCTGACTGTGGTATTTTTTGTCTTATAAGTGGTTCTACTACCAGATATAAATGTTCTAATGGAGATTGTATAGCATGCACGTCGCAAGAAAGTACTTCTGTGTGTCAGTATACCAGTTCAACTTGTAATAATGCTTGCGGCGCCAAATCTAATCCGCCTTCTTGATTTCCATATTGTACTATTAATGGCAGTACCGGCTCAGTAACAGGTTCAACATCTAATGTTTCAACAGTAGCTGTAAATTTATCTGGTGTATCATCATCATCCTGTACTTATAAGTGATATTGGACCAATAGTTCTCAGGGGAAAAATAACTCCGTTATGTCTGGTAGTAGTTCTACTCTATTAAAACTTTGTAATTCTAGTTTGAAGGGCACTAATTATTATAGTGTTGATGTAACCTGCGATGGTCAAACTAAATCAGCATCATGTCCGGCTTTCATCTGTGATTAACATTAAAATATTAATGCCATAGAGATAAATTCCTAATTTGTAGATATTTTTGATAAACCCCCCTCGCTAGAAGCGAGGGGGGATTCTAAGTTGTTCAATGAATCTATAAGCCGAATTTTGTATCTGCGAAAGCAGACAGCGATTATTTCTCTAGCTCTTAAATTACTTTAAGAATCAAGCGAGCTACTTTTCCTCACGCTCATTTTGAAAATAAGCGTGAGGTTTGCTCTTGCGCCCAGTAAGGATTTAGCCGTTTCACCTCAATTTTTCAATTGAGCTCACCCAACCAATTGGCAGGGTGTCTTTCCCTTTCGAGATTGACGTCTCTGTTCGCACCTCTTCTTTGTTTCGCCGAAAATTATTATTACTAATAATTTTCTTCCCAAAGAGGTGGGTATTACCCACTACTTTTTTAGATACATATTGCTATGTAAATGAGTGTTCGGACTTTCCTCCCCGCACTGATTAAGGTTTTTAAATTCCTAATCAGTATGGGGCAATCGCTCGATTCATTGAACAAAGATATTATACCATATTTTTTACTTTTTATCAATACTTGCATTAGCAATTAAAATATAGTATGATAGATATATGAAACTAAACTATAATATTTGTATAAAATTCATTATTATCTTAAGATCTTTGAGATATAATTTAAACTAATATTTTATGCGTCAACATTTTTGAAAATACTTTATTATCATTCTAATTGTTGCCCTGATAAGTTTTCTCGTTTATAATTATTATTTTTATAGTAAGTTTCAAAGCCTCTCCGATGATGTTATTCAGGATATTAGTGATATACTTATTAATTTTAATGGCGCTGTTGAGAAACTTCAGAGAAGTGACCCTGAACAATTTGTTTTAGCGCTCAAGCAAACTAAAGAGCTATCAAATAACTATATCTCAAAAAACAGGTCTATTTTAAATAATTTTTTTGTTAAACTGAATGGCCTTAATGGCGCCATTTTTCCTACTATTACAGGAGATCTTTTACTTTGAGAGAGTAACTTTAATGATAAAATTACATTTTTAGAAGAAGATATTCAATATTTATTGAATAAAGGTATATTTCTGGCGAGTATTGGAAAAAATAATGAACTGGACAAACATTTCATAAGCATTAAGAAAACAGTGTTTGACATTAATAAACTTTTGAATGACGGAGAAATACTTTTGAAAAAGGCCGAAGCTAGGAATCAGTTGACTTTGAAGCATCAAACGTCATCAACATTACTTATTGACCAAAACAATAGCTTTTCAGATGGAGTTACTGTTATTAAGGTCTCTCAAGATAAAATTTTAAATGTCAATCATTTTTTAAATATTGTTGAATATTTTTTTGGCATTAATGAAGGTAAAAAATTTCTTGTCATTTTACAAAATCCAGAGCAACTTTCGGCTACTGGTGGTAGCTGAGTTTTATATGGCATTTTAGATTGCCAGAATGCTCTTTGCCACTTGACAAATATTGATTTTGTGACGAATTTAAATATTGCTATGCTTGATAAATTAGTACCCCCAGACGAGCTGCGTTTTTCTAATGACATCTGAGTGTTTGAAGATTTGAATTGATTTTTTAATTTTCCTACATCAAGCTCTTTAGCCCTGAAATATTACCCCCAGAAATTGTCATTCAATGGTTTAATAGCTTTAAATATTCCTGTTATTGAGAGATTGCTAAACATTACTGGTCCTGTTCACATTTCGCTTGAAGGAGAGGACATAGACATTAGTGCTAATAATTTCTCGGCTTTTATTACTGATTTACAAAAGATCGTGCGTCAAAATAAGTCGTCTAACGAAAATCAACAAATCAATACTTTTTTTACAACTCTTAATAATTTGTTATCTGAAAAAGCAGCCGATAATAATACAATGTTACAATTTACAAATATTTTATTTAAAGCCTTAGCCACCAAAGAAATTCAGCTTTATAGTACCAACAGTTCTTGTGAAGAAGACCTGGATGCATTTAATTGAAGTGGTAAAATGAGGGGAAGCAAAATTAAAAACACTGATTATTTAGCCACAATTATTACTAATACTGATAAAAAGGGTATTGATCAAAATATTAAAACCGATGTGAAATTAAATGTTAATATTAATGAAGACGGCTCGATTTTAAACACTTTGGATATAAATATTAGTAATAATAATTCAGCTAAAGTCAAAGACAAGGGATATTATTACTTAAGAGTTTACCTTCCTCTAAATAGTGAGATTTTAAAAATAAAATCTCCCAGTGTTAGAGGAACACCACCGAAAACAACAGATAGTTTTTTGAAAAAAGGTTTTACTTATGATAAAAGTTTAGAGACAATCGATATGAAAACAATTTATTTAGATAAAGAGGATGCTAAACTATTTATTGAAAATGGTTATTTAGGTGTTGGCGCTTGAGCTATTTTAAAGAGTGGCGAAAAGAAAACCTTAGAAATTAGTTATCGTTTACCTTTTAAAATTGATTTTAAAAATAATCCCTCCTATTCTCTTTACTTACAAAAACAGTCCGCAGTTTCAAACAAAGTTGATATCGATGTAATATATCCCGCAACTTCAAATCCTGGGGTCTCCAATACGATTCACAAAACTATTAATTTAGATAGGGATTTAATTGCTGAATTTAGTTTAGAATAAACCTTATGAAAAACAATGTTTTAAATTATAGAACAGAAACCGTAGAAAAATCTGCCTTTGTTTTAGCTTTTTTTACTTTTTTAGGCGGTTTTTTAAGTATTTTACGTAACGCTTTATTGGCAAGTTATTTTGGCGCTTCTAAGATAGTTGATATTTATTACGCTTCTTTTAGAGTCCCTGATTTTATTTTTAATATTTTAATTTTAGGGGCTTTAGCCGCTGGTTTTATTCCTTTATTTATAAAATATAGCAAACAATCTCAGGAGGAATCTTATAAATTTGCTAGTTCAGTGATTACGGGAATTCTTTTATTAAGCGTTATCTTGGGAATTATATTTATTATTTTTGCAAACGCGATTGTTAGCCGTTTGTTTCCTGGCTTTGATAGCACATCTTTAAGAACAATAGCGGCTCTTTCTCGAATTATGATGATTCAGCCGATTTTTCTCGGCTTGGCCACAATTATTGGCAATATTTTACAAGTTCATAATTTATTTGTACCTCAAGCATTAGCGCCTCTTTTATATAATGCAGGCATTATTATTGGCATTGTGGTTTTTTATCCAATTTTTGGTATTTATGGTTTATCGTATGGCGTAATTTTAGGAGCTTTCTTAAACCTATTAGTTAAGTATATTCCATTTAAAAGAATTAATTTTAAGTTTTTATTGCCGGCGTTTGATCAATTTAAGCACTATCTTAAAGAATTCTTTTCTTTGACTGCCTTTCGAGCTCTCAGTATTATAAATATTCAGTTGTTCTTATTTGTCATTTCTTATTTATCATCATTCTTAAAAGAGGGGAGCTTAAGTATTATTACTTTTGCTACTAATATTCAAGATGCTCCTCG
>CAZYWI010000009.1:0-13087 GCA_964651585.1 uncultured Candidatus Saccharibacteria bacterium
AGTATCGCCTAAAAGTGGGTCTGGAGTTGTACAATTGTTTAAATAAAATATAATGCATCCGTCATTATCAATAATTCCCCGGTAAATAGTTTTAATATCTGTTGGAATGTCAATATTTAATGGAGCAGCTTTGGCTATATTCCCTCCCACAAAATAAGGTATAACAAATGATAAAATTAGATAGTAGATAATAATTTTTTCTATTTTTTTAAATCGTTTTATTATCATCTTCTTTAATTGATTATATTGAAGTTGCATTCTCAATTTTTATATATGTGTATTATTTTTTATTTAGCAAAAGGATTTTTGGCACCGCGAACTTCAAAGTGAAGATGGCAGCCGGTAGCTTTACCGGTAGCGCCCATTCTTGCTATGAAATCCCCTTGTTTTACTGAGGTTCCAGTTGTAATATTTACCTCGCTTAAATGAGCATATAATGTCATTGTACCATTGGGATGCTGAATTTTAATATAAGATCCATAACCGCTATTTCATCCGCTTGATAAAGCTTCAATAACTAATCCTTCTTGTGCAGCATAAATTGGAGTGCCACAAGCATTAGCAATATCAACGGCATTATTATTATGTAAAGTACCTCAATTTCAACCCGTAGTTGGATAAATAAAATACCCCTGAGCCTCACTTATGTTTTGGGGAGAAATATTACTAGTGGCAGAGGAAGAATTAGTGTTGGCCACTATTGTTGTTTGAGGTGCTTTAGCTCCTGGTAAAATAATTTTATCGCCTATGCGAATATTATTTTCATCAATATCATTATATTCTTTAATGGCGCTCAAGGATACCTTATAAGTTTGGCTTATTTTGCTTAAGGTATCTCCTTTTTGAATAGTATAATAAATTCCCGAAACAGGTAAAATAATTAATTCTTGGCCGGGTTGTAAAATGGTTTTAGTTAAGTGATTGGCCAGCTTAATAGTATCTACGCTGATACCAAAAGCCTGAGCTATATTGGATAAGGAATCCCCTGGCTTTACAGTATAGGTCATCAATAAATTTCTTGTTGGCTGTCCTATTACTTCCTGCAAACTTTGAGTACCCAATACAAACTCGCTGTCCTCAACTAAATAGACGCCCAAAAAATCTTCTGGTTTTTGCTCGATTGCTAAATTGTTGTAATAATCTACATAATTTATGGCCGCGTTATATAAAGACGGCTCTGTAGTTATTGTCTTAGTGGCTTGATATTCTATAATATTATTTTCGGTTGCTACGTTTTGTTCTGCCATAGCTGCTGACATTGTCGTAAGATTGGGTGCAATAATTGTTGTTAATCCTAGTGAGGCGGTTAAAGTAATAATAGCTAGTTTATATTGTTCACCCCAATGTCATTGTTTTAAATAATTGTTAAAAATAACATAAAGATCTCAATGTTTTAAATAAAATGATAAATTGTTTGTTGCATATTTTATGCTTTTGACAATATTCTTCGCAAAACTTTTAATATTTTGTATATTTTGTAATATTATGTTAAAATATTTGTGGTATTTATCAAAGAGTATACGCATATCGATATCTTTTAATTATATTAAATATATCATAAAACTTATAATATTTCAAATGATTTTATTATAAAAATATGAAAATGTCAAAACGATTAGGACAAGTGTTTTTAAAAGATCAAGCAACTTTGGCTTATATTGTTAAAAGTGCCGAGATTAAAAAGGGCGAAAAAGTAATAGAAATTGGTCCTGGCTCCGGCGCCCTTACCGAATATTTATTAAGAGCTCATGCTGAGGTGATAGCCATTGAGAAAGATAAAAATTGAGTTTCCTATTTGAAAAACCACCTTAGTGATAAGCAATTAAAAATTATCCATGCCGATGTTAGAGATGTCTATCAAGATATTATTCAATCTCTTGGCCCTCATTTTAAAATAGTAGCCAATATTCCTTATTATTTAGCTAGCTATTTGATCAGATTAATTTTATCAAATAACCCCCAGCCAGATTTATGTATTTTAATGGTGCAGAAAGAAGTAGCCCAAAGATTAATCGGCTGACATAATCAGAATAGCTTACTTTCTATTGCTACGCAATTATACAGTAAGGTGACTTATCTAAAAACAGTTCCTAAGAGTTATTTTGAGCCCCAGCCTAAAGTTGATTCGGCCCTCGTTAAAATTCAACCCTATAAAAATACTTTTTCTCAGCAATATGTAACGCTATTTTTTAAATTGCTGCACGCCGGTTTTATTCATCCGCGCAAATATCTCATTTCTAATTTGGCCGAAGCGCTAAGTATTAGCAAAGAGAGTTTGCAATCCATTTTTTTAAAGTGCTCACTTTCTCCTAAAATAAGGCCTGAAGAGCTGAACTTAGCCGACTGAAAATGTTTGTTCAAAGAATTATATCAGTTAGAATAGTTAGATAAATATTAAGTTTACTCAATATTATTAATTATTATAAGAGCGATATGTTCTTTTCTGCCTTGTTTGATAATTTTTATGATGATCATTGTTGTTTTGATATCTAGGGGGTCTTTCAGCTGCCTCGGGATGAGTGATGTCTTTTAAGGAAAGAGAAATTTTGCCGTTAGGCTCTACCTTTTTTACTTTTAATTTCAAAATATCGCCAGGCTTGACGATGTCTTCTACTCTATCTACATGTCAGGGAGCGAGCTCTGAAATATGTAATAGGCCGCTTTGAAAATCATCAAGTTTAACAATGGCGCCGAAATCTTTAATTTCTTGGACTGTACCCTCCACTATTTCTCCTGCTTCAAATGTTTTAGTAATGGATTCAATAATAGTTTTAGCTTTAGCTATTGATTCTTGGTTTGGCCCAGTAATATAGACTGTGCCATCTTGATCAAAGTCGATTTGAGTTTCTGTTTGTTCAGTAATTTGGTTAATAATTTTACCGCCGCTACCGATTACCTCTCCTATTTTATTAGCGTCAATTTTTAGAGTAATAATTTGAGGAGCATATTGAGAAACCGTTGGCCTTGGCTCTTGAATTTTAGCTGACATTTTCTTCAAAATAAATAATCTTGCTTCTCGAGCTTGGTCTAAAACCTCTTTTAGAATATCCGCATTTAAACCGTCAACTTTAATATCCATTTGCAAGGCCGTAATTCCATCTTCAGTACCTGCTACTTTAAAATCCATATCTCCATAGTGGTCTTCTGGACCTTGAATGTCAGTTAAAATTTTATATTGATTTTGATTTTTGATTAATCCCATAGCAATGCCAGCAGCATGCTTTTTAATTGGCACACCCGCAGTCATTAATGATAAGCTTGAGGCGCAAGTAGAAGCCATTGATGTTGAGCCATTAGAAGCCAGAATTTCTGTAACTACTCTGATGGCATAGGGAAAGATTTCTTTAGAAGGAATAAGTGGTCGTACAGCTTTTTCAGCTAAAGCGCCATGGCCAATTTCTCTGCGGTTCAGATTTTTATTTTTACTAATTTCACCGCTACAATATCCAGGAAAATTATAATGATGAATGTACCTTTTTTCGCCCGTGACTTCCATTCCTTGCATTATTAATGTTTCATTTGGTGCTCCTAAAGTAGTAATGGATAAAGCTTGAGTATCGCCACGGATAAAAAGCGCTGAACCATGTGTTCTGGGTAAAATATCAAGTTCAATATCAATGGGCCTAATTTCATTTAGAGCTCTTCCATCTGGTCTTTTGTCATCATTGAGTATTTTATTATGTACCAATTGGTTTTGCTCTTCATCAATAATGAGATTCATCAATTTTATTTTATCTTCGGTATATCCCTTTTCTAATAATTTTGTGCGAGTTTCATTAAACAAAGTTGTCAGTAGAATATCTTTTTGTGCTTTAGTTAATTTTTCATTAAAAATAATTTCATCAAGTTGAGGATGTATTAGATCTTGAATATCTTGAACCAATGTTTCATCTCAAGTTTGAAGAGCAAGAGCGGCTTTAGCTTTTCCTATCTCTTTAATAATTTGTTCCTGAAATTCACATAGCTTATTGATCTCTTTTTGGGCAATGAGGAAAGCCTGATAGACTATTGTTTCTGCAACTTCTTTAGCTTCAGCCTCTATCATATTAATACTATCTTTGGTGCCAGAAACTACAATATCTAAAGCTAAATTTTCTCTTTGAGGATAGGTGGGATTAATAATAAATCCCGTTGAGGCATTTCAACCAATTCTTATAGCTGCTACTGGGCCATTTCAAGGAATGTCAGAAATACCAAGAGCTAATGAAGATCCGATAATTCCTAAAGTATCAGGATCATTAGAGTCATCAATAGACAAGCAAGTATTTGTAATTTGAATTTCTCTCCTTATTCTTTGATCAAAAAGTGGTCTTAAAGTTCTATCAATTAGTCTGCCAGTTAAAATAGCAGTTTCTGTTGGCCGAGACTCGCGCCTTACAAAACGAGAGCCATATATTTTACCAGCAGCATAATATTTTTCTTCGTAATCAACCGTTAAGGGCATAAAATCATAGTCTAATTTATCTTCTTTGCCCATTACTACTGTTACTAAAACCTCGGTTTCTCCTAATTGAGCCAAGAGCGCGCTGTTAGCAAACTTTGCTAATTCAGAAATTTTGATTATGAGGGGCACACCGTTTATTTCTGTTCTATATTCTTTAATATCCATAATGTTTTATTTATTGAATGTTTGTATATTATTATATTTATTTTTTATTTTTACTTTTTCCTTTAGAGTTGGGTTGGCTTTTGTTAATAGGAATTAAAAAAGCACTTGGATTTTCGGAAATATCAATAAATTTATCCGCCATTTCTTTAAGCTTAGACGACGTTGTTTCTGAAAAGCCGACGACCTCAACACGTTTTCCTAAGGCTTGTAAGTATTGAATTAAAGGAATGAAATCACCATCACCTGAGAAGAGAATAATAACATCAAGCGTTGGCGCCATTTTAATAGCATCAACTGCAATGCCAACATCTCAGTCAGCCTTTTTTGTACCATCGGGATAAATCTGAAGATCTTTAATTTTAACGTCTACTCCTAATCTTTCTAACATTTCAAAGAAAGATCTCTCACCCTGTTCCTCTGTTTTAGCAGTGTATCCGGTAGCTTTGATTAACTGTCGCGAATCTAAAACTTGTTCAATTAAATTTGCAAAATTAATTCGAGCATTATAAAAATTTTTTGCTGAGTGATAAAGATTTGGAATATCTATAAAAATTCCCACTCTTTGATAAATATGTTTATTAATAAGCATTATAGACTAATATTTTTTATAAGAGCGTTATAGCGCTTGGGATAATTTTTTTCTAAGTAAACTAATAACTTTTTTCTTTTGGCAATCAATTCTAAGAGGCCTCGTTTTGAATCCACATCCTTAGTATGGATTTTCAAGTGATCTGATAGTTTTTTAATTCTTTCCGTTAAAAGAGCAATTTGGACCTCTGGCGAGCCTGTATCTGTAGTATGAAGCCTATATTTTTTAATTGTTTTTGATTTATCTGGTAATTTAGCCATAATTTTGTTTTAATTTATTTTATATTATTTTATCATATATTTTAAAGAAAATCAATGGTTTTTGTCATTTTTTAGTTAATATATAAAAAGAGAAGGAATTACTGGTTGCCTCATATAGAATCTCGTTTTTTGCAAAACGTAGGATTAAAGAGGGTAAAATCCAGCATCCTTCTCACCTCTAAATATAGCATAAAATAAAATTTTTTGTCAAGCCAATTTTGTGTATTTTTATATACCTCAATATGACTTTCTCTGCTCCTTAGCAACGGTTTTTTGAGCATTACCATAGTTGGGATAAGTATCGAAAATTGCATTTACTGAATTCGGAATTCTAATTAAAATATCTTGATCAGCCTTTATATCATTCGAAAAGTCGTTTGTTATATAAATTCTGTGCCCCGAAGAACAGGGAATACTCCCAATATTAATATCAAGATATCGGCTTTCTCAAAAATCACAATTACAATTTATTATTAGAAAATTGAAAACTATTAAGGATTTGGTACGTACGGCCGTACGTACCAAAATGTTTTTATAATCTATAAGTGATATTTTTCACACGGCGCTTAAATTCTTTTTGTTTTATTGATTCTCTTTTGTCATATTTCTTTTTACCTCGCGCCAGAGCAAGCTCTATTTTAATTTTTCCATTTTTATCATAAACTTTAAGAGGAATAATTGAAATGCCTTTTTGTCGATTTTGGCTTTGAAGATATTCGAGCTCCTTTCTTTTTAAAAGTAGTTTTCGAGGACGCCCAGCATCATAGTTAGCAGGTTGATTTTTTGGCTGATAAGTAGCAATACTGGCATTAGTGAGAAAAAGCTCGTTATTATGAAAAGTAGCATAAGAGCCGAAAAGGTTAATTTTTCCTTTTCTAATTGAGGTTACCTCATAGCCCTTTAAGATAATGCCGGCTTCCAATGTTTCAATAATTTCATAGTCAAAATAAGCTTTTTTGTTAGTTGCATAAATTACCATATTTAATTTGCTTGCTTAAAAGAAAATTTGTGTTGACTAATATCTTTTATAATATCCACAATTATAGTGGATAAAGGAATAGCTATAAGGATTCCCAAAAAACCTGCTAATTTTTCTCCTAACGCAATTGCCAAAATAATCACCAGGGGGTTGACATTTAAAAATTTTCCTCTAATATAAGGGGAAATCGCGTTTTCTATTTGCTGGACAGCAATTAAAACAATAGTTAAGATTAAGAGAGGAATCGGTCCAGCGTTAATATTAAGCCCAATAATGATAATGGCGCCAAATATTGGTCCAAGATAAGGAATAAATTCTAAGCCTCCATAAATGATACCAGCCAAAAGAGCACATTTAAAGCCGAGAAAATAAAGTATAACAAAGGTAGTGCTAAAAACAAACAAGCTGATTAATATCTGGCTGTAGAGTCAAATTATCATTTTGTTCTCACTTTTTTCTCATAAATTTATAAAATATTCTTTATAATTTGTTGGTGCTAATCAACTAAGAGTACGCTTAAATCAATTTTTCTGAATTGAGATATAAAAAGATAAAAGTAAAATTAGTAAAATATCAGCAAAAGTGTTAGTAAATCGGGAAATTATATTGCCAATACCCGATAATAAAGTATGAACTGATGCTCAGGCATTATTAATATTGAATGGTTGAATTGAATTGTTCAAAAGCAAGTCTCTTAACCCTGAGTATTTATTGATTCAGTTTTGTATTCAAGGAGTTTCAAGTAGTGCCGGAAAATCGTTAATAAGGTCAGCAATATTATCAATCAATAGCGGTGTAATTATATAAATAATGCCAAATATGCAGGCAAACAATGTGATATAAACCAAAACCACGGCAATTATTCTTTTTCTGACGAATTTTTCAAAGTAATTGATAATACCTTCTAAGCTTGTTGCCAGCACCAAAGCTCCTAAAAAGATAAAAATAATTTGACGAAAATATCAACAGAAAAGTAGCAATAAAATGATCGCCGTAACACGCCATAAAGTGCTTCAAGAGATATTAATTTCCATAGTTCGAAATTAATTTATTAATCAATAAAATATTTTTAGTGGCTATTTTAAATGTTTTTTACCAACTTAGCAAAGGCATTTTTATTTTTTAAGTTAGAAATAATAGCTAAATTAATATTATCTTTAGTAAAAATTTTATTAGCAATCTTTAAAATATCCTGAGGTGTAGTCTGAAAAATTGCCTTCATTTTTTGATAAGGTGTTTCTATCGGTTTCTGATACATTGCCGATTCTATAACATAATGAACAAGGCTATAAGGTTGATCTAAGTTTCTTGTTTGAAATCCCAATAGATAATTTTTTGCTTTTTGTAATTCTTCTTTTGATACTTTATTTTGTTTTAATGATTTAATTTCTCGAAGTATTTCCTTAATAATTAAAGTTGATTGATCCTGCTTAATGCCTCCTTTGACAATAAATAATCCCCTATCAAAGCAGCTGTAAGACGCGCTATGAATATAATAGGCTCCGCCTAATTTTTCTCTTACGAGTTGAAAAAGTCTTGAAGTGAATCCTCCTGAAAGTATCGAATCAATAGTATCGATGGTATAAAGATGTCTATTACCATAAGGAAAAGTTTGAAATCCAAGAATAAAATGTGTCTCTTGAGTTTTCCTTTGCTGATAAATAAATTTTGGTTTTCCCCGAACAATTTTGGTTTTAGGGTAGGGATATAACTGTCCAGAATTTGCGTTAGAAAAATATTTATCAACTAATTGCTTAGTTTTTTTCTTTTCAAAATTGCCACTGATAACCAAGAATGAATTTCTCGCGCAATAATATGTTTTATAATATTTAATAATATCTTCTCTTTTGAGGTGCTGAATATTTTTTTCCGTACCGGCAATATTTCATCCAGCCGGTTGATCACCATAGACAACTCTATTAAAAATATCTTCAATATCAGTCATAGGGTTGTCTTGATACATTTTAATTTCTTCTAAAATTACCCCTTTTTCTTTTTGAAATTCAGCCTCAGGAAAAATAGAGTTTTGATATACATCACTTAAAAAATTTATAGCAGTTTCTATAAATTGATATCCCGCATTTACGTAAAAAGATGTAAATTCATAGCCAGTCATAGCATTATAATTAGCTCCGATTTCATCTAAGGGTTTAGTCAAATCAAAATTTGTTGGTTTTTGTTTTGTGCCCTTGAAAAGCAAATGTTCTAAGAAATGAGAAATGCCATTATTTTCTTTTGTTTCATATTGGGTGCCAGTTCTGACATAAAGGTTGCAGTGGCAGCTTAAAAGATCTTTCTCGGGAATTAGAATCACTGGCAGGCCATTGCTAAGCGTATATTTTTCGTATTTAATTTTGTTGGGTATTTGTTTTAAAAATTCTGCCATAAATCTATGTTTAATTTTATTTTAAATGTTGTTTTTGTTTCATCTTTAATTTTCCTCTAAATAAGTTTTGAGCTGTTGGATACTAATTCTTTCTTGGGCCATTGTGTCTCTGTTTCTTACCGTGACCGTATTATTGTCTAATGTTTCCGAGTCTATGGTAATGCATCAAGGCGTCCCTATTTCATCTTGGCGGCGGTATCTTCTGCCAATGGAATCTATTTCATCATATCATACCCTAAAATATTGGCGTAATAAATTGTAAACCTCTTTAGCTTTTTGTACCAATTGCTCATCTTTTTTAACGAGTGGCAATATGGCTGCTTTTATTGGTGCCAGTTGATAATTAAATTGCAGTAAGGTTTCTTTTTCTTTTGTGGCTGTTGTGGTTTTTGTTCTGCCTCCTTCAATTTCACGATAGCTGTCAATAATAAGCATTAAGACTCCCCTATCACATCCCGCCGAAGTTTCAATAACATAAGGAACGTATTTTTCGCCGGTCTCGCTATTATAGTATGATAAATCCTTACCGCTATATTTTGAATGATTACCCAAATCTCAATCACCGCGGTGATGAATGCCTTCAACTTCATTTCAGCCAAAAGGAAAATGATACTCGATATCAACTCCCTTTTTAGCATAATGAGCTAATTCTTTATGGGGAGTGAGACGTAAATTTTCTTTTTTAATTCCTAATTTTAAGTATCAATTAAATCGCTCATTGGTTCAATAATCAAATCACTTTTCAGCTTCCTCGGGTTTTATGAAAAATTCCATTTCCATCTGCTCAAACTCTCGAGTGCGATAAGTAAAGTTGCTTGGAGTAATTTCATTCCTAAAGGCCTTGCCAATTTGGCAAACACCAAAGGGAATTTTGAGTCGCATTGAATTCTCTATTCATTTAAAATTCATAAAAATTCCCTGGCAAGTTTCTGCCCTTAAATAAGTGAGTGAAGCTTCATCTTCAACTGGGCCAATAAAAGTTTTCATCATTAGATTAAAATTTTTTGGTGACATTAATTCTCCGCCGCATTCTGGGCATTTATTTTCTTGATTTTCTAAATCTTGTAATTTGAATCTTTTATGGCACGACTTGCACTCTACTAATTTATCAGCGAAGCCAGCAGATAAATGGCCCGATGCTTCCCAAATTCTTGGATTCATAAGAATGGCGCTATCAAGTCCAACAATTCCATTTTGATTTTTTGTCATTTCGTCTCATCAGAGTTTTTTGTAATTATTTTTCAGTTCTACACCTAAGGGTCCGTAATCATAGGAGCTTGAAAAACCACCATAAGGTTCTGATGATTGATTAATAAAGCCTCTTTGTTTGCATAAACTAATTATTTTTTCCATTACATTTTCCATAATAAGAATTAATAAAAACTTTACTTTTTGATATTTTCCGCCAAAAGTGGATCCGTCTCTGACAGAGCTTTTTGATTTATTTTACTATTCCCATTTCTTGAGTGAGAGTTTTGTCAGATAAATAATCAGAACGGAAACCCGGGGAAGTAGCTGTTATTTTTGCCTGGGTAAAAGCATCAATTGCTGTTAAAGTTGAAATACCTAAAACATCAACCGCGCTATTTAATTGTTGAAGTGTTGGAGTAACAGAAATTTGAAAGACTAATTCATAGGGTTTAGAAATTACCCCCGATCCAGAAGCTACTGAGCTAATATTTCAGCTAAATTCACGTGATAAAGGATCATAGACTGGAGCTGTACCTCCGTAGTTGCCCGTGAATTTTCCCGTATATTCAACTCCCAGAGGTAAAGTGGTACTAATCCTGACATTAGAAAGATTGTTAGCATAATTTTTAATTTGCCAATGTACTGTTAAACAGGTTGGAGTATCTACTTTCAAAGGAAAACTGCCACAGTTAGTAATGTTGGCGGTTAAATCTCTATAATAGACAGAGGTAATCAGTTCAACTATGGTATTTAATTTTACTTCTGCTCGGTTTTCAGTTTTAATTTGATTAGCAACATCTAAACCCACAGGTAAGGTATTGCTTTCAAGCGAGGCTTTGATTTCTAAAACAAAATTTTTATCTTTATAAGATTTTATATCATAACGATCTTTGGACTTAATAGTGAAAGCGATTTCTCCTGTTTCTCCAGGATTGAGAACTGCCAGCTGGGGAACTTGGCTTTCATTTCAAGTAATAGTTTTTGTGGTATATTGGAAGTAGCCATTATTAGTATAAAGATTTGTAAAATCAAACATTTCTCCATTTAAACTCGCCTTCAGGATAAGATTATGAATAGCCATTGAATAATTATTTTGATAACTTAATTTCACTTCTAAAGTTTCTCCAGGATTAGCAACATAGACATTTTGATTATTAACTAAAATCTTTAATGATAAGGGATTGGCTACCAAGCTAAGAAAATTGTCAGAAGTGGCTATTGGCAAGAAAGTATTTTTTATTTTATCAAAAGTGCCAATACTTGCTCGAAATTTTTTATTTTCTCCGCCTTGGCCAGAAATATATCCTTCTAAAGTAATTACTCCTTGTTGAGCCGGCCCAATATCTCCTAAGACAAATGTTGTATTATTTTGAGCAGGAATACTTGAGTTTGTTAAAGTAAAGCCCTCGGGATATTCTACCACAATTTGAGTATTAGGAAATTCCAAACTTGTTTGGTTATCTCAGCTGATTTTGATGGGAAAATTTGTTTCTGGTAATACTTGGTTGGGCAAATTAATATTTAAGCCAAAAACCGATCCATGAATAATTACATTAATATTTTGTTTTTGTTCAAAATATGAAGTTAAGGAACTGGGTTTATATCTGAAAAGTGTTTCAATGGTTTTTTGAGTATTATTTTCACCCAAAAAGACTAATTTTATAGGTTTTGCTTCGTTTTGGCCCGGTTGGATATTTCCCAATGATATTTCCAAGCGATTATTATCGGGGTTTTCAGGCGAGAAAACGTTTTCCGGCAAATAAAAAATAACTTGAGCATTTTCTAAAGTTACTCTGGTTTTATTATTATAGGCGATAGTAAAGGTTTCTATTTGGCCAGATTTTGTTTCTTTGGGCGCGACAATATCAAAGGCTACTCCTTCAGCTTTTCCAAACCATCTAATTCCATAAATCAAGGCTATAATTGCCACTGTAGCAATAACGCCAATCAGAAATGATTTGTTAAAAATGCCATGATTATCACTTGCCATAATGATTATTTTATTTTTAATATATATTTTTTAATGTTTTAAGATAGGTTTGAAAAAATTGGTTTAATGCCTTTTTCTGATTAAGAATTGGTAGATCAAGCTCATTTTTTATTAAGTAATCTAAATTTTTACCGAATAAAAGTTGCAAGGATTTCAAAGTTTGGAGATTTAAATTCATAAAATTGTTTGTTTTTAATTGATCTTGGCAATTTCGGCAAATAATACTATTTTTATCAAAGTCGAAAACTATTTTTGGGCCCAAAACATTTACTACTCCGCAAGAGGTGCATTCGGTTAGATTTGGTTCAAAGCCGGCATTTTGCACAAATTTAGTTATAAAATATAATTTTGCAAAATTCACCGAATTATTATCTTCTGCTTTATCAATAAATTCCATTGTTTCTTTCAAGAGATTTCATAATTTTAAATCTTGTGTTTCTCCAATAATAAACTGGTTTATTAAAGATAAAATATAAAGAGCTATGGCTTCTTTTTGAACATCACTCGCAATATTAGAAAAACTATTTTTAACAATAGCGCCAGTTATTTTTTTATTATTGGCGCTGACGAAAGAAATGTTAATTAAACGCGGTGGTTCTAACTGGCCGCTGAGCTTAGCAGAAGGTTTACGAATGCCTTTGGCAATCATTGATATTTTACCAAATTTCTTTGTAAAAAAGCAATACTCTCTATCATCTTCTCCTATATTTTTTTTAGCTAATGTAAAGGCTGGTGTAGTATACATAATTAATAAAATGTTAAGGCTAAAATAACAATACTACTCAATATTGATCTAAACATATCATAACAAAAAAAACGTAAAAAAACAACTCCGTTTAATATTGTTTTATTAGTAAGGTGATAAAATTTGATGTTGAAAAATATTTGCAATTTATTTTGTATTTTGATATATTAGATTATAATAGCTTGTAGCTTTAAAGCGTTAGAGTCCTAAAATGTAGATTCCGCGTAAGCACTCTAACTACACCAGATCCTTATAAGTTTAATTACTCGCTTTATTCATAAATATATTCAGGATAAATAAATAACAATATTTATATTACAATAACTAAATAATACAAT